>CAKRTP010000132.1 GCA_934402155.1 uncultured Blautia sp.
TTGCCTTGTATGTCTCGGGATTTTGGCAAAAAACATGCCAAAACACCTCGCGGGATACTACCTTCTGAATAGTTATACCTCTGCATTATCTAATTTATTTGCACGTGCCTCGATCTCTTTGGCCTGGATATCACTCGGAGCCTGCTCATAGCGTGCAAACTCATAAGAGAAGTCACCACTTCCACCGGTCATGGAGCGAAGTGTTGTTGAATAACCGTAGATTTCAAGCTGTGGTACGTCTGCCTCAATAATGGTGTTGCCTTCGTGATCCGGATTCATACCGAGAACACGGCCACGTCTCTTGTTGAGGTCACCCATAACGTCACCTGTGTATTTGTCCGGAACTGTAACTTTCATGCTCACGATCGGCTCAAGAAGTACCGGAGAGGCATCCATGAAGCCTTTCTTGAAGGCCAGGATAGTCGCCATCTTGAAGGCCATCTCAGAAGAGTCTACCGGATGATAGGATCCATCATAAAGAGTTGCCTTGACACCAACTACAGGATAAGCTGCCAGAGGTCCCTTCTGAACACTTTCCTGAAGTCCTTTCTCAACTGCCGGGAAGTAGTTCTTCGGAACAGCACCGCCTACAACTACCTGCTCAAATGTATAACCTGTCTCCAGATCACCTGACGGCTCAAAACGCATCTTAACATGACCATACTGTCCATGTCCGCCGGACTGTTTCTTATGTTTGCCTTCTACGTCGGAGTTCTTACGGATAGTCTCACGGAAAGCTACCTTCGGTTTGGAAAGCTCAACGTCTACTTTGTAACGCTCTTTCAGCTTGCTCACAACGATGTCGAGATGCTGGTCACCCATTCCATAGAGTAAAGTCTGTCTGTTGGCAGAATCGTTGACTGCACGGAGTGTCTTATCCTCGCTCATCATCTTGGCAAGAGCCTGTGCGATCTTGTCTTCGTCACCCTTCTTAACTGCCTTATATCTCTTGTAAGTATAAGGAGTGGAGATAAGTGCCTTCGGATAGAGAACAGGTACTGCTTTGGTTGCAAGGCTGTCACCTGTCTGTACGCTTGCAAGTTTCGCGATCGCACCGATATCACCTGCATGAAGTTCCGGAACTTCGATCGGTTTGGATCCTTCAAGAACATATAATTTGTTCAGACGTTCTTCCTCACCCTTCTCTACGTTCAGAAGAGTATCGTCGGATTTGATAACACCGGAAACAACTTTGATAAGAGAATATTTGCCGAGGAACGGATCTGCGATCGTCTTCCATACATAGGCAGATTTCGCTTTGGCAAAGTCATAATTTGCTTCGAAAATCTCATTTGTCTTCTGAGAAATACCGTTGCAGGAACGTTTATCCGGGCTCGGGAAATATCCACAGATATCATCGAGAAGGTTGGAAACACCTCGAAGGTTGATCGGTGATCCCATACATACCGGAACAATGCTTGCATCCTGTACATTCGTTGCAAGTGCTGCAGAAACCTCTGTCACGGAGAAAGTATCTCCCTCGAAATAACGATCCATGAATTCTTCACTGGTCTCAGCAACAGATTCCATAAGGATTTCATGATATTTCTCAAGATATTCAACCAGGTATTCAGGAATGTCACACGCTTCCTTACCTGCTTTGTCGATATATCTGCGGCCTGCCTGCTTCACAACATTTACATAGCCGACAAATTTGCCGTCTTCACGGATCGGGAAATGCAGCGGTGCGATCTTCTTGCCATAAAGTTCGGTAAGATCCTCTACTACTTTACGATAGCTGACATCATCCACGTCCATATCTGTTACAAAGATCATACGAGGTAATTTATATTTCTCGCAGAGATTCCATGCCTTCTGTGTACCGACCTGAACTCCGGCCTTACCGGAAACAACGATGATGGCTGCATCTGCTGCACTTACCGCTTCCTCTACTTCTCCTACGAAGTCAAAATAGCCAGGAGTATCCAGGATATTGACCTTCACCTTATCCCATGGAACCGGGATCACAGATGTGGAGATTGAAAACTTTCTCTTGATCTCCTCCTTATCAAAATCGCTGACGGTATTTCCATCTTCTACTCTGCCAAGACGACTTGTCATTCCTGCCAGATATGCCATTGCCTCTGCTAATGTGGTCTTGCCGGATCCTCCATGACCCAAAAGAACCACATTGCGAATTCGGTCAGTTCTATAAACGTCCATATGTAATACCTCCCTGTTTGTCTGATATGTCCATATTTTACTAAAATTCTTTCAACTTTTCAAGTATTTTATGTAATTTTAACAACTTTTTTTAAACTGTTTTTGTAATTTTTCATCGAATTCACCTATTTTATAGCTTTATTTGACATTTTTCCTCGTATCTTTTAAAATAAATACATAGTTTTGTCTAAAAATAGACTTGGAAAGGACACAGACATCATGAAAACCATAGGTTTTATCGGGCTTGGCCTGATTGGAGGATCTATCGCAAAAACGATCCGCAAGTTTCATCCGGATTATCACATCCTCGCATATGCAAAACACAAGGAAACCCTGGCCGCCGCACTCAACTGCGGCACCATTGACGGCGTTCTGGAAGAAAGAGATGACCGCTACCGAAGCTGTGACTATATTTTTCTCTGTGCACCGGTAGAATATAACATCGAATACCTCAGATATCTCAAGGATATTATCAAAGACGGATGCATCATCACAGATGCCGGAAGCGTCAAGGGACCTATCCACAAGGCAGTTGAGGAACTTGGCATGGAAAACTGCTTTATAGGCGGACATCCCATGGCTGGTTCCGAACGTTCCGGGTTTGAATATTCCTCCGACCATCTTCTCGAAAATGCCTACTATATTCTGACTCCGGGCGGACAGGTTCCTCTTGAAAAGATCACCGAATTCTCTGAACTGATCGACTCTCTTGGTTCTATCCCGATGGTCCTCACCTGTGAAGAACATGATTTTATCACTGCTGGCGTCAGCCATCTTCCGCATATCATCGCATCCACTCTGGTAAATCTTGTCAGAGAACTGGATAACGATGCCGAATATATGAAGACGATCGCAGCAGGTGGTTTCCGTGATATCACCCGTATTGCTTCTTCTTCCCCGGTCATGTGGGAGCAGATCTGCCTTGAAAATCACGAAAACATCTCACATGTCCTCGATGAATATATCAAAATGCTGATCCAGGCCCGCTGTTCCATTGACAATCTGGAAGCAGAAACCCTCTATGATATGTTTGCGAACTCCAGAGATTACCGTGATTCCATTGACACAACTTCTTCGGGCCTTATCAATAAGACTTATGTTCTTTATATTGATATTGTTGATGAAGCAGGTGGAATTGCCACAATTGCCACGATTCTCGCCATGGAAGGAATCAGCATCAAGAACATCGGTATCATCCACAACCGCGAATTTGAGCAGGGTGTCCTGAAGATCGAATTTTATGAGGAAGATGCTCTGAAGCGCGGAACTGCTCTTCTCAAGAAACGTAATTATATTGTATACGAACGGTAGGTTAATCATAACAATGGAAATTAAAAAACAGACAAATTTAAAAGGGACTCTGACTGTCCCCGGAGACAAATCCATCTCTCACCGTGCAGTCATGTTTGGTTCCCTCGCCAGCGGCACTACAAAAATCTCTCATTTTCTCGAGGGAGCTGACTGCCTCTCTACAATCTCCTGTTTCCGCAAAATGGGAATCGAGATTGACCGGAACGGGGATGAGATCCTTGTACATGGAAAGGGACTCCACGGACTCAGTACTCCTTCAGGCATCCTCGACGTTGGAAACAGCGGAACAACAACACGGCTGATCTCCGGAATCCTTGCCGGACAGAAGTTTGCTTCCGAGCTGGACGGTGATGACTCGATCCGCACCCGTCCTATGAAACGTATCATGACGCCGCTGACTTCCATGGGTGCTGACATAACAAGCAGACTGGATAACGGCTGTGCACCGCTTCTTATCCACGGAAAGCCTCTTCACGCGATCCACTATGATTCACCGGTAGCTTCTGCTCAGGTCAAATCCTGTATTCTGCTTGCCGGCATGTATGCAGACGGGATCACCAGCGTGACAGAACCGTTTCTTTCCCGAAACCACACTGAGATCATGCTGAATTATTTCGGTGCGGAAATTACTTCCGAAGGGACGACCGCTTCCATCAGACCGGAACCAGTCCTGGAGGGACGGGAGATCCAGGTACCTGGTGATATCTCTTCCGCCGCCTACTTTATCGCAGCCGGTCTTCTGACTCCGGGAAGCGAGATCCTTCTCAAAAATGTAGGAATCAATCCGACCAGAGCCGGGATCTTAAAGGTCTGCATGGATATGGGTGCCGATATCACTCTCCTCAATGAGAGTACAGATGGTGAACCGACCGCGGATCTTCTGATCCGTTCCAGTTCTCTTAAGGGAACCGTTATCGAAGGCAGCATTATTCCGACACTGATCGACGAAATTCCGATGATCGCTGTCATGGCTGCTTTCGCAGAAGGCACTACCATTATCCGCGATGCCCAGGAACTCAAGGTCAAGGAATCTGACCGTATTGCTGTTATGGTTGACAACCTCAGACGCATGGGGGCTGATATTGAAGGAACGGATGACGGCATGATCATCCACGG
>CAKRTP010000133.1 GCA_934402155.1 uncultured Blautia sp.
AGATTTAATAATGTCCTCACAGGAACGTTCTTCTTTGATCATGCCTGCGATCTGTCCTGCCATCAGACTTCCGTTTTTTGCATCGCCTTCCTGAACTGCCCTTCTGAGACTTCCCAGAGTCATTTTTTCCAGTTCTTCAAACGGAGCTCCCTCTTTTTCCAGTTCCAGATATTTACGTGCCATATCATTACGAAGGACACGGATCGGATGACCGGTACTTCTTCCCGTCACACGGCTGTCGATATCCTTTGCCTTAAAAATACTGTTTTTATAATTCTCATGGATCACAGATTCTCTGGATGCTGCAAAAACAGTTCCCATCTGGATTCCTTTTGCACCAAGCATAAAAGCTGCTGCCATTCCTCTGCCGTCTGCAATACCACCAGCTGCGATCACCGGGATCTTCACTGCATCAACTACCTGAGGAACCAGCACCATTGTAGTAAGCTCCCCAATATGTCCTCCTGCCTCAGTTCCTTCTGCAACGACTGCATCTGCTCCGCAGCGCTCCATACGCTTTGCAAGTGCCACAGATGCGACAACGGGAATGACCTTAACTCCGGCTGCTTTCCAGTCAGCCATATATTTCTCCGGACTTCCGGCACCTGTCGTCACAACCTTTACGCCTTCTTCCACGATCACCTTTGCAACTTTTTCCGATTCTGGATTCATCAGCATAATGTTGACACCAAACGGCTTATCTGTCAGTTTTTTTGTCTCCCTGATCTGCTCTCTCACCCACTCTGCCGGTGCACCGCCTGCTGCGATCAGTCCAAGTCCGCCTGCGTTGGATACTGCTGCCGCCAGATGACATTCAGCAACCCATGCCATACCGCCCTGGATTACCGGATATTCAATTCCTAATAATTCTGTGATCTCTGTTTTCATAATTTACATCCTCTCGATCATAATCAGGCTATGATCATGCCTGATGCTCTGTCAGATAGTTCATTGCATCTCCTACTGTTGTGATCTGTTCAAGATCCTCACTTGGAATTTCTACAGAAAATTCTTCCTCAAGTGCCATTGCCAGTTCAAAGAGATCCAGAGAATCAGCATGAAGATCGTCCATAAAAGAAGTCTCTGCTGTAATTTCTTCTGCGTTTGCTCCTAAAGTATCTGCTGTAAGTTCGATGATTTTTTCTAACATTTTTGTTTTCTCCTGTTTTCTTTATTTTAAATTTATAGTTTAAGTTTCAGGTTCCGCTTTTAAATTTCGGATCCTGTTCCTTTCCTGCTAATGTTACAGATTGCCTGCTGCTCACTGGCTTTAGTGTTATCAATTTCCCAGTCCAGAATGCCTGCGCCCCAGGAAAGCCCTGCCCCAAAGCCGGCCAGGACCAGCCTCTGTCCTTTTTTCAGAACTCCTTTTCTGTTCAGTTCATTCAAAAGGATCGGGATACTGGCGGATGATGTATTTCCATAATCCTGAAGATTCATTGGAAACTTCCCGATATCCAGATGAAGCCGCCTTGCAACTGCATCCACGATTCTCGCATTCGCCTGATGAAGAACAAACCAGTCCACATCCTCTCCTGAAAGTTCATTTTCCCGGAGGACTTCCTGTATCACCTGCGGAACCTTGCGAATCGCAAACTGAAAGACATCCTTGCCATTCATGGCAATATATTCTGTTTTTTCTGATCCACAGTCTCCGTCAATACTTCTGATCCTGTTAATTGCTCCCGGACCGGTCAGTGCCGGACCTCCACTTCCATCTGAATGCGACATCGGCCGGTAGCTTCTGCCTGCCTCCGCTTTAAGAAGAACCGCTCCGGCTCCATCCCCAAACAGAATGCAGGTTCCGCGATCCGTCCAGTCCACCAGACGTGAAAGACTCTCACTTCCTATGACCAGGATCGTTCTGTATATTCCTGCTGCAATATAAGCCTGAGCAGTGTTGTAAGCAAAAAGAAATCCACTGCATGCAGCATTTAGATCAAATCCGACTGCCCTGACTGCTCCAAGTACCTCCTGCACCTGACAGGCCGTACATGGAAAAACCCGGTCAGCCGAACCGGTTGCCACCAGGATCATCTCCACCTCTTCCGGTAAGATCCCGGCCTCTTCGAGTGCCTGACGACCGGCCTCACTCGCCATGGAAACCGTTGTTTCCTCTTCTACGATACGACGCCGCTTCACACCTGTCCGTTCCCGGATCCATTCATCACTGGTATCTACAAAACCGGCAATCTCATTATTATCCAGAACCCTCTTCGGAACACAGGCTCCCGTTCCCCGGATGATACCGGTTATGGTCTGTTCTTTCTTCATAATAGCTGTTTCCTCATATTCCTGATTTGTTTTGATTTTAGAATATTTTGATTATCAAAGTATATATCCAAAAAACCTTCTTGTCAAGAGGAAAAATACTGCGTGCATCCACCTCTTCAAAGCAGTATAATAGAAGTATGATCATATTGGACATAAAGGAGGAAATGTATGAAAAATCAAAAGAAATTTATCACTGCCTCATCCATCCTGAGAAAATTTTTATTCTTCGCCGCCGTATTTCTGATCATGACATGTTTTACCGGAGTTTCTCAGACCAGGGCAGACAGCAGCCCACAGATAACGCTGAACAGCTGTTATTCCAGCAACAGCAGCGAAATCTCCATTAAAGCTTACGTTCAGAGCGATCAATATGATCTTATAAAGATTTATCGCTCAGATAAGTCCCCTGCTCAGGGCGGTACCTTTAGGCTTCTGGACCAAATGCCGATCACAGGACAGAGCTGGTATTCAGATTCTGAGAGTGGTGATTACTGGTATACCTCAGGCCAGAACAACAGAGTCCTCTGTTATGCTTACGACTGCCTCGTAAACGGAAACGTTATTTTCAAAGATACTTCTGTCGGTGTCGGCCGCCGTTATTACTACAAAATTGTAATGTTAAGTGAGTGGGATGAAAGCTGTCCTGCAATCTCTTCCAACGTTGTATCTGCCGCAGTTCGATTATCTTCCCCAACACTCACAAGATGTTATTCTCTTGACGACAAAAGCGTCAAACTCTACTGGAGCCGCACTCCAAAAACCAAGGGCTATCAGATATATCGATATGACGGAAAAAACTGGAAATATCTCAGGACACTTACCAAAAGTTCCATTCTCTCCTGCACTGACAAAAATGTAAAAGCAGGAAAAACCTACAAATACAAGGTACGTTCATACAGCATTATATCCGGCCAAAAAATCTACAGTGCCTTCAGTTCTGTTTGCACCGTTTCCCTGAAACGCCCAACTGTAAACGGAGATTATAAACCAAACAGTATCTACGGTCCTTCGCTGAATTCCATACAGCTTATGCAGGTTCGAAGAGTTGTTCAGAGTTTCAAGACCAACTATATTCGAAAAGGAATGAGTGATTATGACAAAGCTCTCGCTGCCTTTCTTTATCTGAGAAGCAACTGTCGCTATGCCAGAAGAGGCTGGCAGTATAACAATGCCAACACCGCATGGGGAGCTCTTGTCTATAATGAGGCTCAGTGCTCCGGATTTGCCAGAGCCATGAAAGCACTTTGTGATGGAATTGGTGTCCCGTGCTATTATGTCCACGCAAATGCCCAGGCTTACAATCCAAGTCATCAGTGGAATGAGATTCGCGTGGGCGGCAAGTGGTATATTGTAGATGCACAGAGCGGATTTTTCCTTGTCGGATCAAGAACCTGGCAAAATACCATGGGCATGCGCTGGGATACCAAAGGACTTCCGAAATGCAGTGTCAATGACCACAAAAACTCCGGATTCTATGGCAGCATTGTATAAAAACATTATTTAGATCAGAAGAACTGTCATAAACTGATTCTCAGGGGAGCGGATATCCGCTCCCCTGTTTCTTTTGGAATCCACTTCCGGATCAGATCCGCAGATGCAGTATTGTATGTCCTATATTTCTTTTTCCGGGTTTTGTATATCCTGTTTTCAGAAGGTCGGTGATATAAAATGTCACAAAAAGGGGAAAATGTGATATGAATACTAAAGAAACTTTTGGTACCAGACTGGCCCAGTTAAGAACAGATACTGAAATTTCTGCCAGAGAAATGAGTCTGGATCTTGGACAGAATCCAAGTTACATAAACCGAATTGAAAATCAGAAAGCTTTTCCGTCCATGCAGGTTTTTTTCTATATTTGTGATTATCTCAAGATCACTCCGGGGGATTTTTTTGACACACATACAGAATATCCTAAAGAAATTAATGAACTGGTTGAAATTCTTCAGAACTTAACTTCCGAACAGCTGAAGCTTATCCGTCAGATTGCAGAAGAATTCAGCAGGAAAAAATAAAAAAAACAAAGATCTGTGTTATTTTATCAAATAAAAGTGCATTGACCTCCACCTGATGATGCACAAAAACCCCATAAAAAAAGTACTTCCAATCCGCGGGAAGTACCTTTTTTATTTATGCTGTTGATTTTATAAGACTGAATTGATCAGTTTCTTTGTATACTCCATCTTCGGATGATTGATGATCTCATCCGG
>CAKRTP010000134.1 GCA_934402155.1 uncultured Blautia sp.
CGGCTTTACAGATGATCTTACTTTCACTGGAAATCCTCCTTTTCCGTAATATAGGCTTGAATCTGCAGTTCATACACGCCTCAGCGCGTACAACCAGTATAATAACATTCCTTTACGGAAAATACAACCCCCTAATTTAATTTTTTTATTTTTTTATTTCAGTGTAGTAACGATCAGTTTGCTTTCCAGCGCAGCAGCGATCAGATCCTCTTTGCAGCTGTATCCTGCCTTGGTGATCATCTCCTGAAAATTCCATCGTACTCCTGAGGTGGAACAGTTCATTTTTTTTGCAATCTCCGAGTAGGACATTCCACATATGTAAAGCCGCAGCATTTCCAATTGCCTGGGACTGATTTCCCCACTGGTGATCCAGTTCAATTCCACATTTGGAGTTACATCCGGAAAGACATGCTCCCCATTAAGAGTTCTGATGATCACATCACGAATCTCATCCTCTCCATGATCCTTATACCAGAGGCTGTCTGCGCATCCTGTTTTTGCCCGCTCCAGCACTTTGGGATCGATCAGTGAGGTTACAACAAGTATCTTCGTACCCGGATGTTCCTCCTTTATGGTCTTTCCCGCAGTCAGCCCATCATGATTATGAAAGGTCTGCACATCCATCAATACCAGATCGATTGCTGAATAATTACAGATTTTTACTGCTTCCCGGGCATCACTGACCGTATCTACCAGCTTAAATTCAGGATTTTGTAAAATAATATATTCAAAATATTTCTGCATGATCTTCTGATCTTCCACAATGAGTACCCTTATCATAGCATCCTTCCCTTCTCATACTGAAGTAATCTGATATTCTTATTCCTTTAACGGAAAATTCAGAAACAGATAAAAAGCAGGTTCAAAAAATGTCTTCATAGTCCCTTGCTCTGCTTCTACTGCTTTCCTTAGTGCTGATAATCCACCACCTTCTTTTGCATTTTTTGATGGCGGCTCACCATTGTTGGTAATCTGGATCTGATATCCGTCCCTGCTGTTCTTTATTTCCACATAAACTGCGGTTCCATGTGCATGACGGGCACAGTTTGTCACGCATTCACGGAGAGCGCGATCTGTAAGCCGTCTGTAAATCAGATCATCCGGATAATTCCCCTGGATCTGGATCGATATTCCAAGTTCTCTTGCATGCTTTTCCGTATCCTCATACTGGTCTTCTTTATTATCAGCAGTCGAACTTGTAAGAATATAAACCTGCTGCTTTAAATTTTCCAGCTGCTCCCTCATATTGTCAGGTTCTTCTTTCTTTTCAAGGATTCTTCGTATGGAAAGAAGACTTCTTCCGAAATTATCGTGTACCTTCATTTTCATCGCCAGAGTTTCCTGCTCACGTATTTCATCGCCTATTTTTTCATACATTTCTTCCAATTTGCGATTCAGCTGCTCTAATTTTTCGTTATTGCTTTTGATCTTTTCATTGTTGTAATATACTTCAGACACATTGATCGCAACAGTCTGGACATAACCTTTCAGATCCGGCTCTTTAAGCTGGTATTCCTGAAACATCCAGACGGAACCATCCGGTAAATAAAATACATTGCTGTCGGAATTTAACTTGATAATATTTTTCTGAATAGGTGCTGAATTTATGGCATCGCGGAAAATCTCAAAATTCTGAAGATAATTTCCGGTCAGTATCCTGCATAATTCCTGCATCTTGGCGTTACTCAGGATGATACGTCCAAGAGCATCTGAAAAGCAGACACCACAGGGGACATTATTGACAGCTTCATAAACAGACCAGGGCGACAAAGTATTGCTGTATTCCTTTCGTTCCCTGCGGATCGCCAGAATCAGACAGGCTGTCAGCAGAATCACTGCTATCACCAATACATATATTGGAAATGAATACAATATCGGATCGTATGGAAAATCATCCTTCCGATGCTGGTGATCACTCAACAGTCCCACCATAAAAAGAAATGAGACAACCAGCCATGCAGAAGATATCGTAATTTTCCATTTCCCTGCTGAACGCATAATTCTGGAAAACAGCAGAATAAATTCAAGGATCAGACATATTTCCATAAGGATCATCAGAAGATTTTGCAATTTCATGGTGTCTTTTATGAAACCGGACATCGAATAAACCATTCCTGTTCCTCCTCCTGCTGTATCAAAAGATCAGGTCTCTCTGCCAGAAAGATACGAATATCAGTCAGACATATAACATGCACAGAAATCTGCAGTTTTTCTTCAATCTGAGTCACTCGGAAAAAAACTGAACTCACCACATCAAACAGTTGTTCGATCAGCCATTCAAAGAAATCATAACATCTCAGAACATCATCTGCGTGAAGCAGTTTTTCTTTGTCCTGCACAAAATAAGCTGCCCGGATCTTACATAATTTCAGATTTTCACAGGATTCAGCCAGACTTTGCTTCAGATCTGCCATAGTCAGGGAATCCCCCTGTGAGCTGTATCTGGTGAGTACAAGATTTTTTCTTCGTTTCAGATAAGTTCCCACGACTACTATCTTGCTCAGAAGCATATCACATTCTTCTCTTGAATCTGTCTGTTCAAACTTCTTCATATATAGAGAAAGTAATTCATACTGTCTGTACGTCTGATCCTGTATCATATTCATAAGATGATTCTGTTCTTCTAATTTTCTGCGTGCGGCTTCTTTCTGATAAGTCATCTGTAAAAGCTGATTTCGTGCCGTTAATTCCTCCTGCTGTTCCTGAATATCCTGATACTGGTCAAGCAGAACAGAAATATCTTCCGTCCAGAATAAATGTCCACCCCTGACAGGAATATGCTTGATCAAAATCCCGTTTTCCTGCAGTGAAGATTCTGCGATCACACATTCACGCAGTTCTTCGGAGAGCTTCGGGAAATTTCCTGTATAATAATAACGCCGAAAAGCTTCATCCGTTATTTCTGCGTCAAGACTGCCTGTTGACTGAAACAATTCAAAATAACGACTATTTGTAGGAATCAGTCCGCACAGGATACAACTTTGAAAAATAGCCGCTATACAAAGGCAGCAGACTGCTGTCAGATCTCCTGCAATGATACTGATAAAGGGCAGACGAAGAATATTTCCAATGTTCCATCCCAAAAGCACGATACCAGGTATTACAGGAAGCCAGAAACGTTTTTTTCCGAAAGTTTTGCTTTTACGAACAAGTATCACATCCATTGCACTGAGACAAAATATAATCCATACCTGAATGACCACAAAAAGGAAACCGTATCCATAATTTTTATCCGAATAAGGTGGTTTCAGATAGAAACGAAAAACCAGCTGATGCAGATCATTGGTAAATACACCTATAATCAGTACTGCCGCAAAAAGCAGAAGCAAAATATGTCTTTTTTTTATTTTAGCATTTTCCTTTTCTTCCAGAAGCAAAGCTGCATTCAAACCTAAAGTCGGAATCAGGATCATCGGAAGATAATACAGATACCAGCAGATATGTATACTGAGGGGATCCTGAAAAACATGATATTTTATTGTACGCAAAAAAAACCAGAATACCATCAGACAGCCAATGGCCGTCAGACACTGGCGCATTTTTTTGTATACAATATGTTTATTCAGATAAGTGACCCATGCACAGTACAGTCCCAGATAAATGCTGGTGCGGCTCTGGTCAAGCAGGGCATGCAGTAAATCATTATCTGTATCGATCAGTCTGCATATATATGCCACCAAAAAGCACAGAAAAACAGTCGTATATGATAAAAATCTTTTCTTTTGATATGGCATTATGATTCCTTTCCAGACAACCCCGTCCCCAAAGCATGCAGGTTACCGATCAAATATAAACGGTAACCTGTTATAAACATTATGTCTCGGGATACTGCCTGCTCAATGCTCAATAATAATTATTATACTATAATGTCTGAATAGTGAGCAATGACAAAGTTTCTCTGATCAGAACTTACCACTGGTTCCACCATGGGATCGTCCGGAAGAACTGGTGTGAGATGAGCTTCCACCGGAACCGGAGGAAGAAGATGAACTGTCTTTTTCATTTTTGATTGTTCTTTGAGTAACAATCCTGTTGACAAAACTGTCCGTTGATCTTTGCAGTGACAATGAACCACTGCGTTCATAGGCTTTCGCTGACTCCTGTTTTTTTACGGATTTCAGATTGCCGGATTTTGCTTTGACTCTTCCAAACGAGATAAGAAAAGCGACAACCAAATCTGTATAGAGCCAAAATGGAGACACTCTTGCCTTTGGCATATTGCCAACATCATAAGGTTCACCGGTTGCTGCCTGCCGCAGAAAATCATCACACTGATCTGCAAAACAATTAAATGCCTTTGCATACTCTCCGCTGCTGAGTTTACTCTGAAATTCACCTCTGATATATTCAAGCCCCGCATCTGTAAAAGCTGTCGTATGACTGTAACCATAGGTCGAAATAGCCCATTCTCTCTCGCCCATACTGATCAGAAGAAGAAGGCCATCGTCATTTTCTCCATATCCATATCCATTGTAATC
>CAKRTP010000135.1 GCA_934402155.1 uncultured Blautia sp.
ACGTTGCAGAATCGTACTTGTTTCAATGGAGAAACAGGGTGGTTGCGGAATATCAGATCCGTCCCTGAGAGGGGGCGGTTTTTTTGTGCAAATATTTCTGAAACCGGGAAGAGGGGGATTTTTTCCCCGATATCATAATACAGGGAGGAAGAGAGGATGAAAGTCTACAAAAAACTCATGAATGCACTGGCAGCAGTGGAAAAAATTGTTCTTGTGATCTCAACACTGCTGATTCTGGTGCTCACTGTGGGAAATGTATTTTCCCGTAAAGTGATCCACCGCTCCTGGTCTTTTACAGAAGAACTGGTTGTAGCGGTATTTGTACTTATTACACTTCTGGCAGCAGCACTGTCCTGCAGAGAGGGTGGCCTGGTAAGCCTGACACTGGTTACTGACCGCCTTCCCCAAAAACTGAAAAAACCTTCTGTGATACTGATTACAGTTCTGAGCATTGTTTTTTCGGCGATCCTTTTTAAATATGGTATGGACAAGGTTCTTACCCAGCTTGCGAATGGTAAGAGGACGTTTGTACTGAACTGGCCGGAATGGATCTTCTGGTCCTTCGTACCGATCGGGGCAGGATGCATGATTCTTCATTTTATTGAATACTGTCTGGATGTCTGTCTCGGAAATAATGATAAGGAGGAAAAATAAATGATCAGTGCAGTTTTATTTATCTCATTTTTTATTTTTCTGATCCTGGGTGTGCCGATCGCATTGTGCCTTGGTCTTTCCTCTGTCTGTGCGATTCTTTATTCAGGTACTTCACTTACTATTGTTGCGACAAATATGTATTCGGGAATCAGTAAGTTCCTTCTTCTGGCAATCCCGTTCTTCGTACTGTCCGGAAATATCATGGCAAAAGCCGGAATTTCCCGCAGGCTGATCGACTTTGTAGATACCTGTGTCGGACACAAAAAAGGTGGTATCGCGATCGTATGTGTTATTGTTTCCTGTTTCTTCGGAGCAATTTCCGGTTCCGGTCCGGCTACAGTGGCAGCTCTTGGTGCTGTACTGATCCCGGCAATGGTAGAGCAGGGAGGATTTTCCGCACCGTTTTCCACAGCACTGATGGCAACGTCGAGTTCTGTGGCGATCGTCATTCCGCCGAGTATTGCTTTTGTCGTATATGCATCTATCACAGGTGTTTCCATCGCGGATATGTTTATGGCAGGTATCGTACCTGGAATCCTGATGGGTGTGGCACTTGTGATCGTTGTTCTTCTTGAAGCAAACAAACATGATATCAAACCGTCCCGTAAGAAAGCGACAGCAAAAGAACGCTGGAGCACATTCAAAGATGCATTCTGGGGATTTTTGATGCCGGTCATCATCCTGGGTGGAATCTATGGAGGAATCTTCACACCGACAGAGGCAGCAGCAGTATCTGTTGTGTATGGACTTTTTGTAGGTATGGTGATCTACCGTGAGGTATCCTTCAGAGATCTGTTTGATATTCTGGTAGATTCAGCAAAAACAACCGGCGGAATCATGCTGATCGTTGCAAGTGCATCCCTGTTCTCATTTGTATGTACCAAGTTTGGTATTGCAGATGCCGCATCAGGACTGCTCGCATCCATTGCACATAACCAGTTTGTTTTCCTTCTGATCGTCAATATTATCTTCCTGATCGCAGGATGCTTCATCGATGCAAACTCGGCAATGTACATCTTTATTCCGATCATGCTTCCGGTGTGCAAGGCACTTGGATATGATGTTGTTGCATTCGGTGTTATGGCAACCGTCAACCTTGCGATCGGACAGGTTACACCTCCGGTTGGTGTCAACCTTTTTGTTGCGATCAGCATCAGGATCAAGAAAGGTCTGGAAGTCACCCTGCAGGAGATCTCAAAGGCAGTTATGCCGATGATCGCAGCCAGTGTTGCGGTGCTTCTGATCGTTACTTATATTCCGGCAGCGTCCACAGCACTGCCGAAGGCACTTGCAAAAAATGGCTCCTACACAGGAGATCAGTCCGGCACTGATACGGGAAGCAGTACATCCAAATCAGCCGGAAATGACAACGATTCCTTTAACACGATCGGAGATTACAGCGACCTTGACTGGCCGGAAATGACCTGGAACTTTGCCTGCTCCACAACAGAGACAAGTACCTGGGCAGACGGCGGACGTAAGTTCGGAGAGCTGATGGAAAAAGCCACCGGCGGCAAGGTTAAAGTCAATGTTTATGCTACAGATCAGCTGACCAACGGAAACCAGTCAGAAGGAATCCAGGCACTGATGAATGGCGATCCGGTACAGATCTCCATGCATTCCAACCTGATCTACTCCGCATTTGACCCGAGATTCAATGTCGTATCACTTCCGTTCATCTATGATTCCTATGATGACGCAGATGCGAAATTTGACGGGGCAGCAGGTGAAAAACTGAAAGAACTGCTTTCTGAATATGGACTGCATTGCATGGGTATCGCAGAGAACGGATTCCGTGAAATCACCAACAGCAAACATGAAGTCAAAACTCTGGATGACATGAAGAACCTCAAAATCCGTGTGGCTGGTTCCAACCTCCTGATGGAGTGCTACAAGAGATGGGGCGCAGACGCAACAAACCTGAACTGGACAGAGACTTACACCGCCCTGCAGCAGAATACCGTAGAAGGCCAGGAAAATCCTCTTCCGGCAATCGATGCGGCAAGCGTGCAGGAGGTTCAGCCATACTGCTCCATGTGGGATGCGATCTATGACTGTCTGTTCTTCTGCATCAACCAGGAGATTTATGACAGTCTGACACCGGAACAGCAGGCCGTTGTCGATGAATGCGGACAGAAAGCTGTCGAATATGAACGTTACATCAACCGTTCCGGTGATGAAGAGATCATGGAACGCTGGCAGTCAAAGAACGGTGTGACCATCACAAAGAAAGAAGACATGGACATCGATTCCTTCAAAGAAGCCGTAGACGGTGTAGATGAGTGGTTTGTCAAGGAACTCGAGAAACAGGGATATGACGATGCACAGGAACTGGTCGATCTCTTTACACAGGAATCGACAGATACTGTGGCTGATTACAGCGATCTTGACTGGCCGGAAGCAACCTGGAACTTTGCATGCTCCACAACAGAGACAAGCACCTGGGCAGACGGCGGCCGTAAGTTCGGAGAACTGATGGAAAAAGCCACCGGCGGAAAGATCAAAGTCAACATTTATGCGGCAGACCAGCTGACAAACGGAAACCAGTCAGAAGGAATCCAGGCACTGATGAACGGAGACCCGGTACAGATTTCCATGCATTCCAACCTGATCTACTCCGCATTTGACCCGAGATTCAATGTCGTATCACTTCCGTTCATCTATGATTCCTATGATGACGCAGATGCGAAATTTGACGGAGAAGCCGGAGAGAAACTGAAAGAAATCCTTTCCAGCTATGGACTGCATTGTATGGGAATCGCAGAGAACGGATTCCGTGAACTGACCAACAGCAAACACGAAGTCAAAACCCTGGATGATATGAAAAACCTCAAGATCCGTGTGGCAGGCTCCAACCTTCTGATGGAGTGTTACAAGAGATGGGGCGCAGACGCCACCAACATGAACTGGTCAGAGACTTACACAGCCCTGCAGCAGAACACCGTAGAAGGCCAGGAAAATCCTCTTCCGGCAATCGATGCTGCAAGCGTACAGGAAGTACAGCCATACTGCTCCATGTGGGATGCAATCTACGACTGCCTGTTCTTCTGCATCAACCAGGATCTGTATGATACACTGACCCCGGAGCAGCAGGCCGTTGTCGATGAATGCGGACAGAAAGCTGTCGAATATGAACGCTACATCAACCGCTCCGGCGACGAAGAGATCATGAGCCGCTGGCAGACCAAAAATGACGTTACCATCACAGACAAAGAAGATATGGATATCGATTCCTTCAAAGAAGCCGTAGATGGCGTAGATGAGTGGTTTGTAGAACAGCTCAAAGATGCCGGATACGACGACGGCCAGGAACTGGTAGACCTCTTTGAAAAATAAAAAGCCCATGAAAAGTCCGGAGAAATCCGGACTTTTCATAATTAAGCAGATTACGGAAACAGCCAGGGAATGCCCGATATAACACGCCTATGATTGCATTTTTCCTTCCACTATACGGAACAGCCCTTGACATAAACCAGACAACAGAATCACGGAAACAGTGCGGGGAATGCTCAGAATAACACGCCTATAATTGCATTTTTCCTTCCGCTATACGGAGCTGCTTCTGACATAAACCAGACAACAGGATCACGGAAACAAGTGCGGGGAATGCTCAAGAGTACGGCGTGATGAGGTGCAGGCAAGCTTCCGCCACTAAGCCCACTGTCTGAGCGAAGCGAGTTTGGGCGACTGGCGGAAAAAAAGCGAATGCACCGAATAGCCGCACGCAATG
>CAKRTP010000136.1 GCA_934402155.1 uncultured Blautia sp.
AAGACCTGGACCTTTACCATCCGTGACGGTGTAAAATTCTCAAATGGCAATGATCTTACACCGGAGCTGGTAAAAGCTTCTCTGGAACGTACGATCGAGATGTCAAACCGTGTACCGGAGTTTTTTGACATTGCAGGTATTGATGTTGACGGTCAGAATGTCATCTTTAATCTGAACAGAGCGAACGCGAATATGGCAGGATGTCTGGCAGATCCTCTGTTTCTGATCATGGATACAAGCATTGACAATTCCAACATTGCGACAGAAGGTCCTGTATGTACAGGTCCGTACGCGTTCCAGTCCTTTGATCCGGACGGAGACACTGTTGTTGTCCGCAATGAATATTACTGGGATGGAGAGGTTCCGAATGACAGCGTGACACTGCGTATCATCGGTGACCAGACAACTCGTTCCATGGCACTGCAGTCAGGTGAGATCGATGTGGCTTATAACTTAAAGACAGAAAACGTATTTGAATTTGAAGGAAACGACAATTACAATATCCAGTCTCTGGAATCCCTTCGTTCTACTTATGCGTTTATGAATGAAAACGGTGCACTTGGAGATCTGGCACTTCGTCAGGCACTTCTCCGTGGACTTGACAAGGAAACCTATACAAGTGTTCTGCTTGAAGGAGGTGCAACACCTGGAAAAGCACCGGTACCTCCGACACTGGACTATGGATATGATGATCTGAACGATGAGAATTCCTATGATCCGGATGGTGCCAAGAAGATTCTTGAAGATGCAGGATACAAGGATACTGACGGTGATGGATATGTTGAAACTCCGGACGGAGAGCCGCTGGAGCTTACCTTTGTATACTATGACAGCCGTGCAGAGCTTGGTGTATATGCACAGGCAGCACAGGCGAGCCTCAAAGAGATCGGAATCAACATCAAGCTTGACTGCGTATCCTATGAGACACTTCTTGACCGTCGTGATTCTTCACAGTATGACCTGCTGATCTGGAACGTGCTTGTTGCCAATACAGGAGATCCGGAAAACTATCTTCGTGAGAACTGGTACAGCACATCTGCAAACAACACTTCAGGTTATGCAAACAAAGATGTAGACGCATGGCTGGATGAACTGGCAGAAACTATTGACACAGATGCAAGAAAAGAACTGATCGTGAAGATCCAGCAGGCGATCATGGACGATGCAGCTACTGTATTCTTTGGATATGAGAATACCTTCCTTATCTCCAAATCAACAGTAGAAGGACTGGTAATGTATCCGATGGACTACTACTGGGTAACTGCTGATATGAAGATGGCTGAGTAATAAAGGAGTCTATGTATGCTGGAAATCAAAGATCTGGCTGTACAATATGGAAATCAGGATCCTACGATCGAGCATTTTGATCTTTCCATGAAAAAGGGTGAGATCATCAGTGTTGTAGGAGAGAGCGGAAGTGGAAAGACAACCGTGATCCGTGCCGTTCTGGGGGCTCTCCCCGGAGCGGGAAGGGTTGCGTGCGGTGATATCCTTTTTCATGGCAAATCTCTCCTTAAAAACTCCCAAAGTGACTGGAGAAAGCTTCGCGGAAGCAAGATTTCCATGATCTTTCAGGACTGTGGTGGAACCTTGAATCCAATCCGAAAAATTGGCAGTCAGTATGTAGAATATATCTGTACACATGAGCCTATGGCAAAAAAGGAGGCATGGGAGAAAGCTGTTTCCATGCTTTCAAAAATGCGTCTTCCGGATGCTGAGAATATCATGAACAGCTATCCTTATCAGCTGTCAGGCGGTATGCGTCAGCGTGTCGGCATTGCCATGGCGATGACATTTAATCCGGAACTTCTTCTGGCAGATGAACCGACAAGTGCGCTGGATGTTACTACACAGGCGCAGATCGTCCGTCAGATGATGGAACTTCGGGATGATTTTGAAACAGGCATTATCATTGTTACGCATAACATTGGCGTGGCGGCTTATATGGCAGATCAGCTGATCGTCATGCGCCATGGAAAAGTAGTTGATCATGGAACCAGAGAAGAAGTTCTGAATCATCCGACCAGTGATTACACAAAGAAACTTCTGGAGTCAGTTCCGGAAATGGAGGGAAAACGATATGTCTGAAAATCATGAGATCATCATGCAGGCAAAGCATATTGTGAAACAGTTCCCTGCTTCCCGCGGCAGAACCTTAACTGCCTGTAATGACATCAACCTTACCATGTACAAAGGCCGGACTCTGGGGATTGTAGGAGAAAGCGGATGCGGAAAGTCAACCTTTGTCCGCATGGTGATTTCTCTGGATAAGCCGACAAGCGGAGAGATCCTTTACCATGGCAGAAATATCACAGGACTTTCAAAGAAAGAAACCTGGGAAAACCGTCAGAATCTGCAGATGGTTTTTCAGGATCCGCTGGCATCTTTTAATCCAAAGATGAAGATCGGAGATATCCTCACAGAGCCTCTGATGAATTATAAAAAAATAAAAAGAAGCGAGAGGACGGCAAAAGCAAAGGAGCTTCTGCGTATGGTGGAACTTCCGGAAGATTTTGTTGACCGTTATCCGCATAATATGAGTGGTGGACAGAGACAGAGGATCAGCATTGCAAGAGCTCTTTCTCTGGAACCGGAAATCCTGGTCTGCGATGAGGCAACCTCGGCACTGGATGTTTCTGTACAGGAGTCAGTCATTGAACTTCTGGTGCGTCTGCAGAAAGAGAAAAACATCTGTATGATCTTTATCTGTCATGACCTGGCACTGATTCGATCTTTTGCACACCAGATCGCAGTTATGTATCTGGGACATATTGTGGAAATACTTCCGGGCGAAGATGTTTCCGGTAATGCAGTGCATCCGTATACCAGAGCTCTGGTCGGAGCACAGTTTTCTGTTCATATGGATCCATCCCAAAAGCTTGAAAGTATTGAAAGCGAGGCACCAAGTCCGCTGGATGTGCCGACAGGATGTCCGTTCCAGAACCGCTGTGAGCACTGTATGGAAATATGTAAGAAAGAAATGCCGGAACTGAAAGAAATCTCAGAGGGTCATGAAGCTGCCTGCTTTTATGTAGAAAAAACAAAAAATCAGACGGGAGGAAATTAATAGTATGAAGAAAAAAATGCTCAGTCTGATAGTGTGTGCAGCACTTCTGAATGGAACACAGGAGATGGCGTGGGCCTCGGCAGAGACCTACGGTGAGGGAGATGTTCACACGATAGGTGTGGCAATGTACGATCCGGATTCAGCAGAGATGGAAATGTTTGCAGACTATTACCGTGATTATATTGAAGAGGGTTTTCCGGTGAAATTTATTTTTTCCGGAAAGATCGCAGACACACAGGCAGAGTGTGATTTTATTGATGAAGCAAAAGCGAACGGAGCGGAAGGAATCATTTCTTTTGCCGGATTTGCAGATGGACTTCAGGATGTCATAAAAACCTGTGAAAAGGATGAAATCTACTATGCACTTGGCTCTAACAGTGTGAGTGATGAAAATTACGAAGCAATCAAGGACAATCCATGGTATATGGGCAGCGTTGGACCGAAGCTTGAGGCGGTTTATAAGGCCGGATGCGATATGACGGAATTTTTCCTGGACAAAGGTGCCAGAAATATTGTGATCATGTCCGGTGGCGCATCCTTCGGAAATCGACTTCATCAGGTCAGAACCTGGGGAATGCTGAATACCCTGGAAGAAAAAGCAGAACTTGAACTTCCGGAATCAGCGGAAGAACTTTCGAAGACGGATAAGACCACAGAGCTTACAGATAAAGACGGAACAGTACATGTTACAATCTGCCCGGGATATACAGAAGGCGGGGACGGCCTTAAGAACCTTGAAGAGGCATTATCCTCTGAAAACTGTGACACACTTATGAGTGCATTCCATGTATCTACATATCTGGATAAGATTTCAGCCAAAGAAAAAGAGCAGGACGGCAACATCATGGTAGGTGCGATTGACAGCTTTTCAGAGCAGAACTTTGAGATATTCAAAGAAAAAGATGCCTTTGGAAATGCACCGATAGACTATGTGCGTGGGAAATACGCTTCCATGGCAGGACCGGCATTTGCGATGATCTATAACGCAATTACAGGAAGTGCGGATGCAGTGGAAGAAAACGGAGAGGCAGTGCGTCTGTACCAGGATCTCTGGACTGCAAAATCAGAAGAGGAATATATTGAACTGTACGGCTATGCGACAGGAATTTATGAAAATGCCTACAGCTGTGATGACCTGATGGAGGTAATCCGACAGTTCAATGAAGATACAGATCCACAGAGCTTCAAAGAACTGACGGAAGCCTCCGATCTGGAAAGCGTGAAAGAAAGAATCTTTTCAGATTTCTGAAAAAGAAATTAGATCAAATAAA
>CAKRTP010000137.1 GCA_934402155.1 uncultured Blautia sp.
GTTTTTCAGAAAGGAAGATATTATGTCTATACAGAGAACTTTGCAGAAATGTATGGAAGACTGGAAACAGATCAGCAGTCTTGATTTCTGTCTTCTTCAGGAGGATAATTCCGTTTTTGTCACCACATGTCAGAAGCGTCTTCCCTCGCAGTCACGACTGGAAGATTTCAGAAATGACTCTGCATTATGTATTGCCAACAGCAGCTGCAGTCTTTATAAGATCATGGACCGTGAGAAACTTCTATACGTTCTGATCGTGTGGGGAAGCGGCGGAAATGTTTCTACGATCGGCGAACTGGCAGTATGCCAGATCAGCAGTCTTATTGAAGCTTATTCAGAAAAGAGTGACAAGAATGCTTTTATGCAAAAACTTCTGCTTGGAACTTACAATGAAATCGAGGCCTTTAACAGAGCCAAAAAACTCCACATCTCTTCCTCCTGTCAGAGAGCTGTTTTTCTGATCGAGACCAAACAGGCCGGAGATGAACATGCGCTGGCTATGATCCGTAATATTTTCTCTGCCAGAACACATGATTTTATTACCTCCGTAGATGATAAGGGAATCATTATCGTAAGAGAACTGGTTTCTACAGAGACCTACGAAAATCTGGAGTCCACAGCACATATGCTGGTCGATATGCTTGGTGCAGAAGCCATGACTCAGGCATGGGTTTCTTACAGCAATGTGGCCGGCAGTCTTAAAGATCTTGCAAATGCCTACAAGGAAGCACGGATGGCTCTTGAAATCGGAAAGATCTTTTATTCTGAGCGAAATGTATTCGGTTACCGAAATCTTGGAATCGGCCGCCTGATCTATCAGCTTCCGGTGGAAATCTGTGAAATGTTTATCGAAGAAATTTTTAACGGCGAATCTCTGGATTCGATTGACGGTGAGACTTTAAATATCATACGGACATTTTTTGAAAATGACCTGAATCTGTCAGAAACTTCCAGACAGCTATATGTACACCGAAATACACTGGTATATCGTTTTGAAAAGATTCAGAAGAAATTCGGACTGGATCTGAGAACATTTGAGGATGCACTGACATTCAAGATTGCAATGCTTGTTTCAGGATATCTGCGATACACAAAATAAAGAAAAAGAAGGCTTCGCGTTTCGCTTGGCCTTCTTTTCTTTATTTCAACAGCATGAGATGTTCCGGAGGCAGATATAGATATGCCGGCAAACCGGATTTCGGATCCTGCTGAAAACTGATTTTTGGACGCATCCACCAGAGAACAGATTCTGAACCAACATTTGGACATTTAACCAGATACTGATGTTCAAAAGTAGTTTCTATGTAGTCCTGAACCTCAAATGGAATACAGTTTACTCCGTCGTTTTCAACGGGTCTGATCCAGTGACCGCGGATTGCAACATGGGTGATATCATCTGCAATTTCCTGATCTGTATGAAGCCGGATTCCCCAGTCAACAGCTTCTGCCTCACAAGGACCGAGCTTATGTATCCTGGAACTATTTTTACATCCGGTCAGACGGGCAGCTTCCAGAAGCCCCGGCTGTTCAAAGATCTGTCTTGTATCTCCGAAGGTCAGATTTTTGCCATCTTTGAGAAGCATGAGTTCTTTGCAGAAGCGAAATGCCTCATCTCTGCTGTGGGTCACCATGACCATTTCACCCTGATATTGCCCCAGAAAATCTTCCATGTCTTTCTGGAGAGTGTCTTTGAGATAACCGTCAAGAGCAGAAAACGGCTCATCGAGAAGGATCACTTCCGGCTCTCCGATCATCATTCTTGCCAGAGCCACCCTCTGCTGCTGTCCGCCGGAGAGCTGGGATGGATAACGGCTTTCAAGTCCATCCAGATGATATCTTCTGACAAATTCCGCTGCTTTTGCGTCCTGCATCTTTTTTTCTCCCCGGAAACCACATTTGATATTGTCCTTTACCGTCATGGTAGGGAAAAGCGCATAGTTCTGAAACATATAGCCGATTCTTCTCTCCTGCGGTCTGAGATTAATCTTTTTTTCGGAGTCAAAGACAGTTCGTCCATTAATGATGATCTTACCTTTATCCGGTTTTTCAATCCCGCATATGCAGCGGAGAGTCATGCTCTTGCCGCTTCCGGATGCTCCCAGAATACCTGTCGCAGAGCTTTTGCTGTCAAATTCTGTCCTCAGCGAAAAACCCTTAAAATTCTTTTCTATTTCTACATGTATTGCCATCAGATCCACCTTCTGCTCTTCATTCCCCTTCCGGAGACGATATTGATAAGTGCCACGATCACAAATGAGATCACCACGATCACCACAACCCAGAAGCCTGCAACATCATAATTTCCTGCTGCGGTTTCTGATGCAATGGCCACAGATACCGTTCTTGTCTTGCCAAGGATATTTCCCGCAAGCATGGAGGTCGCACCATATTCTCCGATCGCTCTCGCAAATGCAAGCACAGTTCCTGAGGCAATTCCCGGACCCGCCGCCGGGATGATCACTTTCCAGAAAATTCTGCGATCACTCATTCCCAGAGTCTGTCCCGCATAGATCAGGTTTACATCCACCTGTTCAAATGCCGCTCTGGCATTTCTGTACATCAACGGAAAGGCAATCACAGCTGCTGCGATAACACAGCCCTTCCAGGTCTGCACTACCTTAAAATCAAAACTGTCCATCAGGAATTTACCAAACGGTCTCCTGAGGCTGAAGATCAGCAGGAGAAAAAAACCTGCAACTGTCGGCGGAAGAACCAGCGGCATAGTGAGAATGCCGTCCAGAATCGCTCTTGAAGCCGGTTTGAGTTTCATGATCTTTCTTGCACAGAAAATCCCCAGAAAAAATGCGATCGTGGTCGCTACAGCCCCTGTTTTGAGAGAGATCCACAGTGGACTCCAGTTTATATCCTGTAAAAATTCCATCATTGTATCATTCTCCTTTATCGACAAAAAGGGGCAGACTTATTATCCGCCCCTTTCGCTGAATAGTTGCAATGCATCATTATTTCTGAAGATCAGTTTGCAGCTTCTTCTGTTGCCGCTGCTTCTGTAGTCTCCGCATTTTCTTCTGCGTCATCTGTTTTTTCTTCTGCTTTGTATGGTGTGAATCCATATTCTTCGAATACTTTGAGGGCATCGTCACTCTGAAGATATTCCAGGAATGCATCTGCTGCCGCTGCTTCGGAATCAGAGGCCTCCTGGTCTTCTGTAAGGCCTACCGGGTAAAGAACCGGTGTCTGAAGAGAGCCTTCCGGTGCTTCCGCAATAATATCTACTTTATCTGCCACGGAGGCAGCGTCTGTTGCATATACAATACCAACCTCATTGCTTCCCTCACTTACAGATGCAAGAACTTCTGTTACATTCTTACCCTCATTGATCTCCATCTTATTTACATCCTCTTCGATTCCAAGATTCTTAAAAATCTCACGGGAATACTGACCAACCGGTACATCTTCTCCTGCAAGAGCGATATTGGCCGCATCTGTGAT
Source organism: uncultured Blautia sp. (assembly GCA_934402155.1). Lineage (GTDB taxonomy): Bacteria > Bacillota > Clostridia > Lachnospirales > Lachnospiraceae > Blautia_A. The sequence continues at coordinate 3,451 of CAKRTP010000137.1, forward strand.
GTTCTCAAAACCTGTAACCTTTGTCTCTCCACCCTTTGGTTTGATCAGGACAACCTTGTTCTCAAGAAGGTTTACTACTGAATCTTTCTTTGCAAGCTCCTCATCCACCAGTGCATTCATCTGTTTGGTTGCTGCTGAAAAGAAAATATCACATCTGGAGCCTTCCTCGATCTGCGTCTGAAGAGTTCCTGAACTGTCTGCATTGTAAAGAACATTCACATCCGGATATTCTTTATTAAAATCTTTCTGAATTTCTTCCATTGCATTATTCAGACTTGCTGCAATAAACACATACAGATCTCCTGATGCTTCATCAGCTGTCGCTGCCTGTACACTTCCTGCACTCATACCAGCTGCAAGCACACCTGCAAGTATTACTGCAAGTAATTTTTTCTTCATTTTCATTCTCCTTTTCCAGTTATTATTCCGTTTAATTTGTTTTGTTTTTTCAATTTTATCTTAGTTTTTTATTTTTGTCAAACAATTCACCCTGTTATCACGATAGAAATTATTAATAAAACCTCAAAATTTTTTATAGAAAAAATTCTTATAAGCTCAGGTACACGAAGCAGGGACATTACGGAGTAATTTCCTATAAAGCAAAAAAAGAACCTGCCCAGGGCAGATTCTTTTTATTGCTTGTTTTTGTTCAATAATCCCAGCCAGTGCTGCTGGAATCATCCGTGTCATAACCTTCATCCGCATAATCGTTGCCATAATCAGAATCATCATAATCGGAACCGTCATAGTCTCCACCGTCATAGTCAGAGTCATCATAATCACCATCGTCGGAATCATAATCATAGTCGGAGCCGGAATCGTCATAGTCCCCATTATCATAATCATAATCGGAATCTGA
>CAKRTP010000138.1 GCA_934402155.1 uncultured Blautia sp.
AATGAAGACGGAACTGTAACTTATACCTTCAAACTTCGTGATGGAATCAAATGGTCTGACGGTAAAGATGTAACAGCAGGTGATTTTGAATATGCATGGAAACGTCTTGTAGATCCTGCAACAGCAGCTGACTACAGCTACATGCTGGATTGTGTTGTTAATGCTAACGAGATCATCGCCGGTGAAAAAGATGCATCTGAACTGGCTGTCAAAGCAGTTGATGACAAAACATTCGAAGTAACTCTTGTAAATGATCTGCCATATTTTGAAGAACTGTGTGCTTTTCCGGCTATGATGCCAGTACGTCAGGATGTTATCGAAGAAGCTGGAGATAACTGGACATTTGATGTTTCAACATACATTTCCAATGGAGCCTACAAAATGAAAGAGTGGACTCATAACTCTCAGATCGTGGTAGAAAAGAACGAAAACTACTATGATTATGAGAAACTTGGACCGGAAACAATCACATTCAAGCTGATGGATAACCAGAACGCTATGCTTTCCGGATTCAATTCCGGTGAGCTTGATTTCATCGAGGATGTTCCGCAGGCAGAGATCGCTAACCTGATCGCTTCCGGTGATATGAAGATCGTAGACTATATCGGAACATACTATGTATGCTTCCAGACTCAGAAAGCACCATTCGATGACCCGAGAGTTCGTAAAGCATTCTCTCTTGCAATCGATCGTACTTATATCGTAAATCAGGTTACACAGTCCGGACAGGTTGAAGCTGGCGGATTTGTACCGGCTGGTGTTTACGATGCTGAGGGAGCAACCGGAGATGACTTCCGTACAGTTGGTGGAGATTACTACAAACCTACAGATGCTGACTATGAAGCAAACTGTGAAGAGGCAAGAGCACTTCTTGCTGAGGCAGGATATGAAAACGGAGAAGGCTTCCCGGTTGTAGAATATCTCTATAACACAAGTGATGCTCACAAAGCTGTAGCAGAAGCTCTTCAGTATATGTGGGAAGAAGAACTTGGCGTAAAGGTTACTCTGAATAACCAGGAATGGGCAGCATTCCTTCAGACACGTAAGGATGGAGATTACTCTATCGCACGTAACGGATGGATCGCTGACTACAACGACCCGATTTCCTTCCTTGATATGTGGATGACTGGCGGCGGAAACAACGACGCTCAGTACGAAAATGAAGAGTATGATTCTCTTATCAAAGAAGCAAAAACTACAACAGATGTCAAAGAACGTATGGAACTGCTTCATAAAGCTGAGGATAAGATCATCGGTGAAGACAACGCTTTAGCTCCGCTGTACTTCTATACTCAGAAATACATGCTTGCAGATGGTATCGAAGGTCTCTATTATTGTCCACTTGGATATTTCTTCTTCGGATATACCCATCAGGCATAAGATTATCTTATAAAGATACGGCCCGGATATAGTGTCCGGGCTGTTTTTCTTGAAGAACTAAGGAGATTGTGATATGAAAGCCTATGAACGCTTTTTGAAATATGTAACTGTCTGGACTTCAAGTGATGAAGACAGTACAACGGTTCCAACTACCAAAAGACAGCTGGATCTGGGAAATCTTCTCGTTGAGGAGATGAATGAACTTGGTCTTTCCGATGTTAAAATTGATGAATATGGTTATGTTTATGGATATCTTCCGGCCACAGAAGGAATGGAAGAGGTACCGGCCCTCGCTCTGATCGCCCATATGGATACTGCTCCGGATTATAGTGGATGTGGTGTAAAGCCACAGATCATCCCGGATTATAACGGAGAAGATGTGGCACTGGGAACTTCCGGGAAAGTGCTTTCTGTCAGAGATTTTCCACGATTAAAAACATATAAGGGAAGAACACTGATCACAACAGATGGAACTACACTTCTGGGTGCAGATGATAAAGCAGGAATTGCAGAAATTCTTACAGCTGCAGAAGAACTGATGAGAGATAAGATCCCTCATGGAAAAATCTGTATCGCCTTCACACCGGATGAAGAGGTAGGCGGAGGGGCAGACTATCTGAAGATTCCTGAATTCGGAGCGGTTTACGGTTATACGCTGGATGGAAGCCATGAAGGAGAGATCCAGTTTGAAAATTTCAATGCAGCCGGCGCAGAGGTGGTAGTACATGGCGTAAATGTTCATCCGGGAAGTGCCAAGGATATTATGAAAAATGCCCAGACCATTGCCATGGAACTTCATGGAATGCTGCCAAAAGATGCATGTCCGGAAAAAACAGAGGGATATGAGGGATTTTATCATCTGACAGATTTTAATGGAAATGTAGAACAGGCAGTGATGAAATACATTATCCGTGATTTTGATTCAGCATTATTCGAGGATAAAAAGGAAAGACTTCGTCAGGCAGCAGCCCAGATCAATACCATTTACGGAGAGGGAACTGTTGAGGTAAAGATTGAAGAATCTTATCGCAATATGAGAGAAAAGATTGAACCGTGTATGCAGCTGATTGACTATGCGAAAGAAGCCTGCAGAGAGGCAGGTGTGGAGCCGGATATCGCTCCGATCCGTGGAGGTACAGATGGTGCCCGCCTGAGCTTCAGGGGACTGCCGTGTCCGAATCTCGGTACCGGCGGAGACGGCTTCCATGGTCCGTTTGAACATATTACGGTGGAAGGAATGGATCAGTCCGTAGAAATCATCAAAAACATTATCAAAAAAATGTGATGCTTTTGTGATAGCACTTTACAGTGAAAAAGAATTTAGATATAATATTTCATGGTAAAGTGATAAAGTAACAGATAACTGAAGATGCACTGTCAGTCCATGCAGGTGCATTACAGCTATGATATAGCAGGGAGACATATGAGCGAATTATTGTACAAAACATTAAGAGAGAGTGTAGTGAATGCTATTCGGGCCAAGATCATGAATCATCAGATCCGTCCGGGTGAGCGGATTGTGGAACTGGAACTGGCACAGGAATTTCATACAAGCAGAGGTCCGATCCGTGAAGCACTGCGTCAGCTGGAGATTGAGGGGATTGTAGAATATACCAGAAATGTGGGATGCTCCGTGCGTAATTTTTCCGTTAAGGATTCTTATGAAGTATATCTTCTTCGTACCAATTATGAAATAGTCAGCATACGTCTGCTGAATGGAAAGGTACCTGAAGATACGATCAGGAATATGGAAAACATTCTGGAACATATGAAAAGTATTCCTGTAAATGAATTCGACCGTGTGTTTGAATATGACAACCAGTTTCATGAACAGCTGGTATTGATGTCAAAACTTCCGCGGCTTGAGAAGGCATGGAAAGAACTGTATTACAGCAATCTGCTGGCAGGATACAATTTGCTGGCAGAAAAAGAAAAAATACTGGAACGACAGTATGATAATCATATTGCCATCCTGGAGGCATGCAAAGAGGGAGACTGCGACAAAATCTGTCAGGAAGTCAAAAAGCATTATTGGACAACCATTTTTCGTATGCTGGAGGATCAGAAACTTGAAGAAGCTGACCTGAAAGAGAGCTGGATGATGGCAATATAAACAGAAGCTGTGGAATTCAAAGAGGAGATACAGTGTATGGAACATACAATAAATCCTGTGTATGATGAGAACTCCAGGATACTGATCCTTGGAAGTTTTCCGTCTGTAAAGTCCAGGGAGCAGAAATTTTTTTACGGGCATAAGCAGAATCGGTTCTGGAAAGTGGTTTCAGGGATCCTTGGCTGTGAAGTGCCTCAGACCATTGCAGAGAAAAAGGAGATGCTTCTGGAACATCGTATCGCAGTGTGGGACGTCATACAGAGCTGTGAGATTGAAGGTTCTTCAGATGCAAGTATCCGGGATGTAATACCAAATGATCTGTCGGAGATTCTGAGAACGGCAGATATTCAGGCAATTTATACAAATGGCGGCAAGGCATATGAACTGTATCAGAAGTATATTTATCCTGCAAACGGGATCAAAGCACATAAGCTTCCATCGACCAGCCCGGCCAATGCAGGTTATTCCCTGGAACGGTTGAAAGAGGCCTGGAACCAGATTGGTGAATATGTTCACTGAAGCCGATTTCAGAGATAAAAATTAGGCAGAATTGTATTCCGAAATAATTAAAAAACGGGTTTACGAAAGCATAAAATGAGTATATAATATGCAAACGATGAAAAAAACGGGAGTGTATAAAAATGAAATCAGCACAAAATGATATGACTGCCGGAAACCCAATGAAGATTATCTGTGGTTTTACGCTGCCGATTTTTATAGGGAATGTATTTCAGCAGTTTTACAACATGGCAGATGCCGTGATCGTTGGTAAATTCGTAGGAAACAAAGCACTCGCTGCGGT
>CAKRTP010000139.1 GCA_934402155.1 uncultured Blautia sp.
TACAAGAAGCTGGCAGAGGAACTTGGTGTAGGAGAGCCTACACTTCGTGATATTGTAAAAGAGCTGGAAAAACCGGCACGCGATCCGCGAGATGAAATGCCAAAGCCGGTTCTTCGTACAGATGTCCTTGATATGAAAGATCTGAAAGAGGGAATGATCCTTAAGGGAACAGTTCGTAATGTTATTGATTTTGGAGCTTTTGTAGATATCGGAGTACATCAGGACGGTCTGGTGCATATCTCAGAGATGAGTGAGAAATATATCAAACATCCGCTTGAGGCAGTGGCAGTTGGAGATGTTGTGGATGTGCGCGTGATCGGCGTAGACCTCAGGAAAAAAAGAATCAGTCTTTCTATGAAGGGAACAAAGTAACGGACGGTATATGGTGGCTGAGAAAGCAAAAACGCTGCAGGGATTGCATCCCTGCAGCGTTTTTGTTAAGTTTTATCAACTCAGCAGAGCAGAGTCATTACTGAACTCCTGGCCGCTGGCTTTTTCAAACTGATCGAGGAGGTTTCGTACGGTCAGTTTTTTCTTTTCTTCACCCTGAATATCCAGGATGATCTTGCCTTCCATCATCATGATCAGACGATTTCCGTGAATGATCGCATCCTGCATATTGTGTGTGATCATCATTGTGGTGAGATGATCTCTGTTTACGATCATTTCTGTGATTTCAAGAACCTTGGCTGCAGTCTTCGGGTCAAGAGCAGCAGTATGCTCGTCCAGAAGCAGAAGTTTCGGCTTCTGAAGTGTAGCCATCAGAAGTGTCAGAGCCTGTCTCTGTCCACCGGAAAGAAGTCCGACCTTGGAAGTGAGACGATCCTCAAGTCCAAGACCAAGAATCTTAAGCAGTTCTTTGTATTCCTGACGTTCTGCCTTGGTAATTCCTGATTTCAGAAGACGGGTTTTACCGCGGCGTTTTGCAAGTGCAAGGTTTTCTTCAATACCCATAGTAGCAGCAGTACCGGTCATAGGATCCTGGAAAACACGTCCAAGATAAGCTGCTCTCTTATGTTCGGATAATTTGGTGACATCTATTCCGTCAATAAGGATCTGACCTTCATCGACCATCCAGGTGCCTGCGACTGCATTCAGCATGGTAGATTTGCCTGCACCGTTTCCTCCGATGACGGTAACAAAATCACCTTCGTTCAAAGTGAGGTTCAGACCGTTCAGAGCCACCTTTTCATTGATAGTTCCCGGATTAAAGGTTTTGTAAATGTTTTTCAGCTCAAGCATCAGTTGTTACCTCCACGTTTTGTAGGTTTTGAAAAATATTTTGCTTTCCAGTAAGGAACAGCAAGGAAGACTGCTACGACGAGTGCAGACAGCATCTTCAGAAGGTCAGTATCGATTCCAAGCCAGATAACAGTCTGGAGTACCAGATAGTAGAGAATAGAACCAAAAGCAACGCTCAGAAGACGAAGGGCAAAGTTGCGGAAAATTTTTCCGAAAATTGCTTCACCAATGATAACGGCAGCAAGGCCGATAACGATCGCACCACGTCCCATGTTGACATCGGCGAATCCCTGATATTGTGCAAGGAGTGCACTGGAAAGTGCAACCAGTCCGTTGGAGAGCATCAGTCCGAGAACTTTGCAGACATCTGTGTTGATACCCTGTGCACGGGACATGTTTGGATTACATCCGGTAGCACGCAGAGAGCATCCCAGTTCTGTTCCGAAGAACCAGTAAAGAATCGCGATCAGAACAACAATAAAAACAGCTACAATAAGGATCGTGTTCTGGTAGATCGGAACGTTTTTTACGTTTCGAAGGGAAACCAGAAGATCGTACTTGTTTCCGTTGACAGCCTGATTGGCCTTGCCCATGATCTTGAGGTTGGCTGAGTAGAGACCAAGCTGTGTAAGGATTCCGGCGAGGATGGCCGGGATTCCCATGAATGTGTGGAAGATTCCTGTTGCAAGGCCGGCAAGCATTCCGGCACCTGTTGCGGCAAGCATGGATACCCAGATGTTATGACCGCTCATCAGCATCATAACGCAGACAGCACCTCCGGTACACATGGTACCATCGACAGTAAGGTCTGCCACATCGAGAATACGGAAAGTAAGATAGACACCGATTGCCATGATTCCCCATATCAGACCCTGGGCAGCAGCACCCGGAAGTGCGTTGATTAAGCTCATAATGTTCATTTTCTTTGTTCCTCCTGATGAACACAGAAAGCGAGAAAGGATAATCCTTTCCCGCTGTCTGTATAAATTTGTTGTTATTATTAGTTGTCAGACTTATTCGGCTTCTTCAGTTGTTTCTTCTGCTGTGTCATCAGCAGTTTCTTCAGTTGCTTCTTCTTCATCAGCAGCGTCGTCTTCAGCACCGATCGCTACATAGTCATCCGGAACAGTGACTCCGAGTTCTTCGCAGATCTCAGGATTGTATTCCTTGGTGAACTGAGGTGCATATTCGATCGGCATTGTGGAAATATCTTCTCCGTCAACAAGGACTTTCAGAGCCATTTTACCGGTGGCAACACCAAGATCATAATAGTTGATGGAAAGAGTAGCAACGCCACATCCCTCACAGATACCTTCTTCACCGGCAATTACCGGAACCTTCTCCGGAAGGCAGATATTGTTGATGATCTCTGTGTTGGAAGCTACTGTGTTGTCTGTAGGTACATAGATTACATCACTCTCGGAGGCTGCTGTTGTAGCTACGGAAGAGAGATCGTTGGAATCAGAGAATGCATAGTAGGTGCAGGTATATCCCAATTTCTCAAGAGCAGCCTTAACGGTATCTACCTGATACTGTGAGTTTGCCTCAGCAGAGCAGTAGATAAGTCCTACGTTCTTGGCATCCGGGAACAGCTCATTGAGCATTGCTGCCTGATCTTCCAGTGGAGCGAGGTCAGAGGTACCGGAAATATTTCCGCCTACAGTTCCGTCAAAATCATCAATATCCAGTGCAACACCGTACTCTGTAACAGCTGTACCGAGAATCGGGATGTCTGTTGTGCCGGCAGCTGCTGCCTGAAGAGCAGGAGTTGCATTTGCAAGAATCAGGTCTACATTGTCAGAAACAAAGGCTGTAACGATGGTGGAACAGGTGTTGGAATCACCCTGGGCATTCTGTTCGTCAAAAGTTACTTTGTCGCCAAGTTCTTCTGTGATGGCATCCTTAAAGCCCTGAGTCGCTGCATCCAGTGCTTCGTGCTGTACAAGCTGACAGATACCGATATTGTAAGTTTTGTCGTCTGCTTTATCGTCTGCAGCAAGCACGCTGACACTGCCCATGCCAACTGTCATTGCAGCGGAAAGAACAACTGCTAAAATCTGCTTTTTCATTTTACTTCCTCCTGAAATATGTGATATCGAATCACTTTTTTAAGAGTATAACGCTTCAACGCGTAAAAGTCAAGAAGTAAAAACGAATTCTACAAAACATCGGGGCAATATTTAATAAGGAAGTCATACATTTTTTACAAAAAAAATTAGTTTATCGAAAATAAAATTTGATTTACCCCAAATTTATTGACAATTTCAAATATTCTATTGTATATTAAAGGTACTTGCAAGGAGGCGTAACAATTATGTTGTGCCTCTTTTGTTCGGCACTTTGGGAACAGCATGAGAAGAAATGGAGGAAAGAAGAATGAAAAAAGCATTGGCAATTGGTCTTGCAGCAGCAATGACAGTTTCTATGTCTGCCTCTGTATACGCAGGCGAAGAAAGCGGCACAGGAGTTGCAAAGGAAGATCTTAAGGTTGGTATTATTTACATCGGTGACGAAAATGAAGGCTATACAGCCGCTCACATGAATGGTATCGATGAGATGCAGGAAGAACTTGGCCTTGATGATTCTCAGATCATTGAGAAGACTCTGATCGGTGAAGACGAAGGATGTTACGATGCAGCAGCAGACCTGGCAGACCAGGGATGTCAGATCGTATTTGCAAACAGCTTTGGTCATGAAACATATATCCTGGAAGCAGCAGGAGAGTATCCGGAAGTACAGTTCTGTCATGCAACAGGAACCCAGGCAGCATCCAGCGGACTTTCCAATATGCATAACTATTTCACCAATATTTATGAAGCACGTTATGTATCCGGTGTTGTAGCTGGTCTGAAACTCAATGAGATGATCGAAGACGGAACAATCAAAGAAGACGCAGCTAAGATGGGATATGTTGGTGCGTTCCCATACGCAGAGGTTATTTCCGGATATACTTCCTT
>CAKRTP010000140.1 GCA_934402155.1 uncultured Blautia sp.
TCCCTTGCATACTCTGTCGGTGTACAGCCAGTCATCTTCTTAAAGGAAATTCCAAAGTAATGTGCATCGGCAAATCCAACCTTCTCTGCAATTTCATAGTTCTTCAGAGTTGTATTCTCCAGAAATTCTTTTGCCTTTTCCATTCGAGTGCGTATCAGAACTTCTGTAAAAGTCTCTCCTGTCATTTCTTTAAATATGGAACTGAAATAGCTGGTGCTGATATTCAGATAAGAACAGATATCATTCAGACTGAGATTCGGGTCCATATAATTTTTCTGGATATAATCCAGTGCCATTCTTGCCTGACGCTCTCCACTTGATGTATTTAATGCTGCTATGGCATCATATACCCTCAGGATGTATTTCCGCACAATCTCACATGCCTGACTGAAAGATTTCTGTTCTGTTATCTGACAGAGCAGTTCTGCTCCGTCCTCATGGATTTCTGATATATCTGCCGAAACCTCCTCAGCCGCCATATCCGCAGCACGGATCACCTGCTGCAGATACATGCACGCACGGCTTTTGTCTGCAAGTGACTGTCTGATCTGCTCTTCGATCACCTGAAGTTGCGTTTCCATCTCTTCTGTTTTGCCGGATTTCAATGCTTCTTTCAGTTTATCCAGTGATTCTCTGAGATCGATTTCCTGAACCGGATGGCTTTCCTCCATATCGATCAGAAGGCTGCCTCCCTGAAGATAGCGATACTGAAGTGCCTGCTCTGCCATATCATGAGAAGCACTGAGGTTTTCGAGATTTTTTACCCATTTGCCGATTGCCATAGAGACATCTGTCCCCATGACTTTCTTGATCTCCGTCTGGATCTCCTGGCAGATATTTTTGATCCTTCCATCAAAACTGCGGCTCCATTTTGTCTGAAACAGAACACAGACCCGATTGTTTCCTTCCTGATAAACAATTCCGGCTTTTTCACGCTTCACGATCTCATCACTGATATTAAAAAGTACAAATGCCATCAAAGCACTTTCCTGACGCTTCTCCACATCCAGCTGATACATTCCGGAATAGAGATCGATATCAAAAACTGCCACACGGTATCCACAGCCAGAAAGAGTGATTCCCATCTTCTGCAGTCTGTTCAGACTTTTCTGGATGTCAGTAGTACAGTTTACAAGAGCCTCGATTGCCTTCGAACGGATAACCTGTACATTTTCGCGATAATTCTCGGATGTTTTTGTCAGTGATTCCATTTTCTTTTTTTCTTTGCGAAGCTGATCTACTTTTTCTTTCATTTTCTGGATCACAGCGGTAAGCTCTGTTGCTGTTACCGGTTTGAGCAGATATTCGCTGACCCCATACTGAATTGCCTTCTTGGCATATTCAAACTCTCCGAATCCACTAAACACTACGATCACAATATCCGGATAGTTGTCATGCAGAAAATGGCTCAGTTCCATGCCATCCATATATGGCATCAGAATATCGGTCAATACGATATCCACAGGATGTTCCTTTACAAATTCTGCCGCCTGCTTACCATTCTCACAGTCTCCTGCCAATTCACAGTCGATACTTTGCCAGTCGATGTTCTCTTTTATTGCGTCCCTGACGAGGATCTCGTCATCTACCAACAGTATTCGATACATGTATATAATTCCCCCATCATAATTTTTACGAGTTTGATTATTTTTTGTCAGCATTTTATTTTAACACGAATTAAGGGATTTTTGTACAAAAAAAAGAGAGGATTTAAAAAAAAATTAGAAGATTTTTATGTTTTACAGAACGCTGGATATAAGAAGTTCCCCTGTCTGGTGACACGCTGCGTTTCCGGATTTTATTCGTGCGCTTATTTGTCCCTTCCTTTTGTTAACTCGCTTCGCTCAGACAGAACAACGGAAGGGACAGCTAGCACTCACAAAATCTCGGAAGCCTCGCTGAGTCACTGGACAGGGGAACTTCTCACTCCAGCTGACTGTGAAAATATGAAAAATCTCCACCCGGGTGTGGGTTGAGGCAAAGACGGGACTTAGGGCAGTACCCTATTTTACAATAACGCCCTCTTCATCCCACAAATCATGCCAGTCTTTCGCGCCTTCCCAGAGGAATACCTGGCCTTTGACCAGTCTGTTTCCTTTTTCCAGTGTTCCGATCTTAGCCATTTCTTCGTCGGTCAGTGGGTCTTCGGTTACACATTTCAGGTTGCTTACATAATTATGTACAGAAAATGGAATCGAGATTTCGCCTCTCTGGTGAGCCCATTTCAGTGCGATCAGTGCCGGATGTACACCGTGTGCTTTGGCAATTTCCTGCATTTCAGGTGTCTGCATATCTGCAACATCCTCCGGGCAGATGTCTCTTTCCGGTCTTCTCGGGGAACCAAGCGGCATATATCCTACCGGCTGGATATTGTGTGCTACGAGGTAGTCATACTGTTCCTGCTGCTGGAAGCACGGATGCAGTTCCAGTTCACATGCTGCAGGTTTGATCTTCATTAATGGAAGGACTGCTTCCAGTTTCGGGATAGTCATATTGGAAATACCGATATAACGGATCTTGCCTTTTTGAACAAGTTCTTCACACTGACGGTAGGTATCCATGAATTCTTCCACACTGAACGGTCTGGATTCCGGATTTCTGGAATCCACATCACAGAATGGTGCATGGTAGTTCGGAAATGGCCAGTGGATGAAGTACAGATCCACATAATCACACTGAAGATCGTGAATGCTCTTTGTGCAGGCTTCTTCTACTTTTCGATGCATGTCATTCCAGACCTTTGTCATGATGAACAGGTCTTTTCTCTCCACCACACCTTCATCAAAGGCAGTCTTAAATACTTCACCTATCTGAGTTTCATTTCCGTAGCATGCTGCACAGTCAAACATACGATATCCGCAGCGGATCGCACCTGCTACTGCTTCAGATACTTCTTCTGCGCCCACACGGTCAGAACCGAAGGTTCCCATACCCATGCATGGTACTTCTTCTCCTGACGGAAGGGTTACTTTCGGCACGATTGCCGGATCGATAAATTCTGCCATTTTTGTTTCCTCCTGAATTTTTCTAATTATATGGTTTTCGCTTTATTATTTTTACAGTTTTTCAATTTTGATCTGCGGAAGCAGTTTTTCCATATCTTCCATCACAAAGAATCCCGTCTCCTCACGCATTGCTGATGCAGCTGAGATCGCGCTGGCTCTTCTTAAGGTTTCTTCCAATGAAAGCCCTTCGCTCAGGCCAAGTGCAAAGCCTGCGATCATGGAATCCCCACAGCCAACGGTATTTACTGCATCGATCTTCGGCACGACTGCACGGAAGATTCCTTCTTCGCCAACTGCGATGGAGCCGTCTGCTCCAAGTGAAACTGCTACGATATCAACACCCTTTGCATGGATTGTCTTGGCCGCTTCCATAATATCCTGAATATCATCACACTGCTTGCCTGTCAGCATCCTGATCTCATCAATGTTCGGTTTGATCAGGGTCGGGCAGGCTTCGATTCCCATTTCCAGAAGCTTTCCGCTGGTGTCAAGGATCACCGGTTTTCCGGCTTCTTTCACGATTCTGACCAGCCTCTGATAGGCCGTTCCGTCAAGCCCTTTCGGAACACTTCCCGACATGGAAACAACCTCCGCGTTCTGTACAAGTTCTCTGAATTTCTTTTCAAAACCCCGGAAATTCTCTTCTGTCAGAGTAAATCCCGGCTCAAGAAATTCTGTCTGTACATGGTTGACTTCATCCCAGATATTGATGCAGGATCTGCTCTCTGCATTCACGTGGTAAAAATCTCCTTTGATTCCAAAAGGCTTCAGGGCATCTTCAATATAATTTCCCGCATGACCTCCGACAAATCCGGTAGCAACCACTTCTGCCCCATAGATTGAGGCCGGTTTGGATACGTTGAGACCCTTTCCACCCGGAACATAGGAACATTCCCTTACCCGGTTTACTTCGCCAATTTTAAAATCTTCTACCACATATCTCTTATCGATTGCAGCATTTAAGGTTACTGTAAGTATCATCTTATTCTTCCTCGTTTGATAAAAGGATCTTTCCTTTTACAAGTCCCGGTGTTTTAAATAACTGAAATGCTTCCTGTGCCTGGCTCATCGGGATTTTTTTGTAAATGAATCCCGGATCAAATTTCAGCTGTCCTGTTGCAAAATAATGTGCGGTCAGATC
>CAKRTP010000141.1 GCA_934402155.1 uncultured Blautia sp.
GGAATATCATTGGCTTCTTTGTATACCATAATATCCTCTACAATTCTGTTACGCATAAGCAGTGCATCCAGAAGGATTTCATCGCACTGTCCCAGACTCTCTCTAAGTATATCCAGCTGACTCATATCATTTCCTCTTTTCCGTTCACCTCTGTTACATTTATATCTGATAGAATTTTCTCTGTGAACAATTTCGTGTCCTTATTATAACAGCTATTTAACGCTTTAACAATATGAAGTGGGGATTTTATTTTTTATTCTACATTTTTGAGAGCTTCACCCATGGGAACTTTACAGATTTTTCTGTATTCCAGCAGTGCGATCACTGCATAAGTCAGAATTCCGGCCGCAAACATCTCCACATAGATCTTCGGATCGATCCAGAGTGTGATCCATCCGGAAATGCTTGAGAGCATCATTTCACGAAAAAGCACCTCCATGACCGCCGTCTCTATTGGAAGGCTCAGGAGCAGACAAAATACAACCACAAGAGAAGTTGACATAATATAAAGTCTGCTGATCTCACCATTTGTATAACCGAGAATCTTTGTCATGGAAATAGACTGGGCGTTTTTTTCTATAATAATCTTTGACAACAAATAAATAAGAATCATATAGATCACGATTGCAAAAGCGTTCACCATTCCCATCATACTTCCCATGGAAACATCCAGCTGACGGCTGATCTTTGTCAGTGCATCCAGATCAATAACTGAACCGATATATCCTGTATCAATATCGGTGATTTCTGTATTGCTGAAATAACCGCTGAAATAATCCTCTCCCAGATCAAACAGGTTGTTTAATTTCTCCTGATCCATAAAAATACAAAGTGAACCAGTATAATCATACACACCTGAAACCTTGAAGGAATACTCCTTGTCCTCATATTTTTCTTTCAGAGTGATCGTATCCCCCGGATTTACCCTGAACTTTTCCGCATAAGCAGCTGAAATGCTGACTCCATCCGAAAGGTCTGCCTTAATATATTTACTGTTCTCTTTGACTCCATAGAGAAGCACTTCCTCACTTTTGTATTTCCCCGGGAGCGTATTCAGTGAATACGCACTGAACTCTTCTGCATCCTCATTATCTGTCTGTGTATCATGAGAAAACAACAGCATGTCTACAAAGCTGTCCAGTTTATTCCCGCCCCCGAGAACACTCACCGGCACTGACAGCATATATTGATATTTTGCCAGCATATTATTCTGTATTTCCAGCTGATAATGATCCAGGGCTGACGGGAGCAGCAGTCCAAACATCAGAAGCAGGTTTGCAAAAAGAATTCCGACAAACAGAACCAGATAATTGCTGATATTCTGAAAAATCACACGAATACGAAACCTGGTAAAAATTCCTATTCTCCGACTTAACGCGACTGCTCTTTTCTGCTTTCTTCCCGAAAGATCTCTTCTGAGAAATTTCAATGGCGAAAGCTGCATTTTGTGGTGCAGGATTCCATAATTCACCAATACCATGATCACGACCGGCACCACTGTCGTCATAAGAAAGGCTTCTGCATTCCAGACTGTCACATAGGTCGGAAGACTGTAGCTTCCATAATACATGGCCGCGCACACATCCTTAAATACTGTATAGCCAAGAATATTTCCGACCAGTGCACCGGCCAGTGTGACCAGAAACGGCAGTGTCATATAATGCCGGATCAGTTCATTTCCTGTATAACCCGAGGCACGAAGGGTGCCGATCACACCGGCTTCCTTTGTGATGGTATTGCTGGTCGTGATACCAAAAACAAATGCCATGATCACAATGACAATATAGAGAAGCATGATCATCATTGCTTTGTCTCCGCCCATATCATCTCCGGTAAAAATAATCGCCTGATTCTGGTATCTTGGAACAAAATTTTCCAGCGTGACAACCTTTCCTATCTCTTTCATGAGAGCGTCAGATACTTCTTTTTCTTCCTTTTCATTTGCCGTTTTCTCATCGTAGATCCACGAATAATTATATTGCAGCTTTTCCTGATCGAGGGAATCAAACTCCTCAGCCGTGACAACAGAAACCCCAAACTTCACCGCGTCAAACATGGAATCATTGTTATTCTGAAACAGAGCACTGTAATCTGACAGTGCTATCAGCCCCACTATTTTCCAGGTTTTATCTCCACTGCGCAGTGTAGCACCGAGCTTAAGTCCGTTATTATCTGCATACATGCGGTCAATCGCAATTTCACCGGTTTTTTCCGGTGCCTTTCCTTCCATAATGCAGACTTTGTCTACTTTTTCCCTGTTCTTAAAGAAACGCATTGTGCTTCCGTTCGTCAGACTTTCTTCTATATAATAATTCTCATAAATCTTAACTCCCTGTTCTTCGATCGCCTCTTTCTGTCCACGGTATACTTTTTCTCCTGTGCGGAAGTTTCCATCCTCGATATTGTATTTCTCAAAACTTTCATGATATGCTTTCAGCATACTTCCATCTGCCACCAGAAAACCGGACACCATACCAATCGTTCCGATCATAAGCAGAAAGATCACAAGATACTTCCCGATCTCATCCTTTAATTCTCTGGGAAGTCTCTTTCTTAACGGATTTTTCATCATCAGCACCTCCCTACCAGTCCAGATCTGCCGCCGGGATCTTGTGCTCATTCAGATAGTTTCTGCGAATCATTCCATCACGGAGTTTCACAACACGATCTGCCATATCCTTGATCGCGTCATTATGCGTGACCATAACAACTGTATTTCCATATTTCTGATTGACCGTCTCGATCAGCTTCAGGATATCCTTCGAAGTATTATAGTCGAGTGCGCCCGTCGGTTCATCACACAGAAGAATATCAGGATTTTTGACGATCGCACGTCCGATTGCCGTTCTCTGCTGCTGACCACCCGACAACTGATTTGGCAGTTTTTTCTGATGATCTGCAAGTCCCAGGATCTCCAGAAGTTCATCTACATCCAGAGCGCGGTCACTTAAGTATGCTCCCACCTCTATATTCTCCCGTACTGTCAGATTCGGGATCAGATTGTACATCTGAAAAATATATCCCAGGTGTTTTCGCCTGTATTGAGATAATTTTTTTTCCTTCATATCAGCCAGCTGTTCTCCCTCAATGGATATACTTCCCTGATCTGCACTCTCAATACCTCCAATAATATTCAGAAGTGTGGATTTTCCTGATCCGGAAGGGCCCAGCAGTACACAGAACTCACCTTTCTGAATTTCCAGGTCCAGACCTTTCAGTACTTCTATCCGACTTTCTCCTTTTCCGAAAGATTTACAGATTCCTTTTATTTCCAGAAACATAATGATCTCCTTTTCATACTCTGTCATGTTGGTATAACACTGTTACCATTATGTTAGTCAAAACTATCTTTCTTGTCAATCTATCGTATCTTTGCTGAGAAATTTTATCAGCAATGTTGTTTGCCTTGTTGAAACATTACAATATGCTTTTTTATAAAACGAAAAAACTCCCCTCAGATAATTCATAGAAGATTACCTGAGGAGAGTTGATTCAGTTCATTATTTAATTAATTTTTCGATTTGATTATTTCGCTGCTGCCGGGTCATCAGAGATGATGGAGAACAGGGAAATATCTTCCAGAGTAATTGTAACTGTGTGATCCTCTAAGTTAATAGCATCTGCCGGGATCTCAACGATTTCCCATTCGCCTTTTGCTGCATTGTAAGCAAGAACTTTGAGACCTGTTAAGTCTTTTGTGAGGTTCTGAACAGTAAGAGTTACTTTGTATTTGCCATCTTCTGTCTTCTCAACTTTTACATCTGAGTTCTCGTCCTCTGTAAGAGAATAGAATGCAGTTACGAATTCTGTTCCTTCCAGTTTTTCAGCAATCTGTGTCAGGTTTTCTTTGGCAGCATCAGTAAGGTTAGCATTCTGGCCAGCTTCTTTAAGCATGTCAGCAATGAAATCTTTCATTTTGTAGTCACCTTTGTTTACTGCAAGAATTGCCGGCGGAAGAACTTCGTATGTTTTCTGCACTTCCTGGTAAGCAGGTGTGTTTTCGTTTACAACTTCAACCTTGTAGCCATCTGCTTTACCATCTTTGTCGATGCTTCCTGCTGCCATTGCAGTCACTGCTGAAGTAACTACTACTGCTGCTGCAACAACACATGCCATGATACGTTTTTTGAG
>CAKRTP010000142.1 GCA_934402155.1 uncultured Blautia sp.
AATGTTATTTTTATGGTGTCGGGGATAACCCTGGTATCATTTTATTTTGCAACTGCCAGAAGCAGTTCACGGAGAACCTTGCATGCCGTTGCAGTTGAGACACCGCTTGCATCCAGCATAGGCGCCAGTTCATTGACATCAGCCCCTACCACATTTGCCTGAGAAACGGTACGAATTGCTTTAAGAAGCTCTAAAAAGCTCACGCCGCCCGCCTCCGGAGTTCCTGTCCCCGGAAATACCGACGGATCCATACAGTCCAGATCAATCGTAAAATATACCGGAACCTGTTTCTCTTTCAGTTCTCTGACAGTCTCTTCCAGTCCGTCAAAAGTAAACGGATGAAAATCTGTATGTCTGGAAGCAAACTGAAATTCTTCTCTCTCACCGCTTCGGATACAGAACTGATGAATATGTCCGTCTCCCACAATTTCATGACATCTTCGAAGAACGCAGGCGTGACTTAATTTTGCTCCAAGATAATCATCTCTTAAATCTGCATGCGCATCAAAATGGATAATATGAAGATCCGGATATTTTGCGGCTACGGCACGTACCGCTCCCAGTGTTACCAGATGTTCTCCACCCAGAAGCAATGGGAATTTTCCGGCTTTTAAAATTTCTTCTGCTCTCTTTTCAATGTCTGAAAGTGCCATTTCACTGCTGCCAAAGCAAAGCTCCAGATCCCCGCTGTCAAATACGCTGATGTCCATAAGGTCTTTATCCTGATACGGACTGTAGGTCTCCAGGCCAAAGCTTTCATGTCGCATAGCTGACGGGCCAAAACGGGCCCCCGGACGAAAACTTGTTGTAGAATCAAACGGCGCACCATAAAGAACAATGGATGCTTCCTCAAAACTGCTTTCGCAGCCGATAAAAGTTTCTATATTAGGTAAGATCATAAATCAGTCCTCCACTTCTTTCAGCATGTCTTCCAGAAAAGCCGGTAGATAAAATGCCCCTTTATGGAGTCTGGTCGTATAGTAACGTGTACGAAGATTTAATGCATTCCATGCCTCTGCATCCAGATCATCTACCGGATGATATTTTTTACTTGCGAATCCGAACAGCCAGTAACCTGCAGCAAATGTTGGGATATGCGCCTGGTAAACACGGCTGATCTGGAAGGTGCTGGCAATCCTTTTATGACTGCGCTGCATTGCATGTGCATCTTCGGCATAGAACGGGCTTCCCTGCTGGTTTACCATAATCCCATCATCCTTCAGCGCATTGTAACAGTTTCCGTAAAATTCACGGGTAAACAATCCTTCAGACGGACCAAACGGATCAGAAGAATCCACGATGATCAGATCATATTTTGCTTCGCATCTTCGGATAAATCTCAGCGCATTTTCATAATGAAGATGTACTCTTCTGTCATCCAGTCTGCAGGCATTTCCCGGAAGATAGGCACGACAGGCTTCCACAACCATCGGATCCATTTCTACCAGATCAATATGACGTACTCTGTCATATCTGGTCAGTTCACGAACAACACCGCCATCTCCGGCACCAATCACAAGAATATCCCTTGCTTCTTTATGTATTGCCATCGGCACGTGCGTGATCATCTCATCATAGATAAATTCATCACGCTCTGTCAGCATTACATTTCCATCCAGAGTCAGCACACGTCCAAATTCCGGTGTCTCAAAGATATCAATTCTCTGATAGTCGCTCTGTTTCGAATAGAGCTGACGATTTACCCGGATACTGTGCTTGACATCCGGTGTATGAAATTCTGAAAACCACATTTCCATTGTCATTCCCTCCCTGCCAGAACATTCAGTCTCAAAATATCCGGATCTTCAGGTCCTGTCATATTGCAGCCCTTTGCCTTTGCATATTCAATATAATCCAGGATTTCTGCTGTGATCCGTTCTCCGGGTGCAAGAATCGGAATCCCCGGCGGATAACACATTACAAACTCACTGCAGACCTTTCCTTCTGTTTCCCGAAGCGGCAGGCTGCATTTATCCGCATAAAAAGCATCCTGCGGGCTGGTCACTACCTGCGGATCAATATATTCCTGGCTCAGAAGTCCTGAACCATCTGTCTGAAAACGTCTGCGGATCTCTGCGAGTGCGCTCACAAGCCGCTCTACTTCCTGCGCACGGTCTCCGATGGAAAGATATGCAAGAATATTACCGATATCTCCAAATTCTATCTGAATATCATATTCGTCACGCAGAATATCGTACACTTCGATTCCTGCAAGTCCGATATCCAGCGTATGTACACTCAGTTTCGTTATATCAAAATCAAAAACGGAGTTTCCGTTTACCAGTTCTTTGCCAAACGCATAATAACCGCCGATCGCATTGATTTCCTCCCTGGCGTATTCCGCCATATCGGCTACCTGGTGAAAGATCTGACGGCCGCGCTGTGCAAGGTTTCTTCTTGAGATGTCAAGGCTTGACATCAGAAGATAGCTTCCTGAGGTCGTCTGTGTCAGGTTAATGATCTGACGCACATAGCCGGCATGTACGTCCGGGCCTGTAAGAAGAAGGCTTGACTGAGTAAGACTTCCTCCACTCTTATGCATGGACACAGCTGCCATATCTGCACCTGCTGCCATAGCAGAAACCGGAAGGCCTCCCCCAAAATAGAAATGTGTTCCATGTGCCTCATCTGCCAGGCAAAGCATTCCTGCATCATGGGCCATCTTGACGATTGCACGCAGATCACTGCATATTCCGTAATAGGTCGGATTATTTACCAGTACTGCAACTGCCTTTGGATGCTCTTTTATCGCTTTCTCCACCTGTTCCCTTTTCATTCCAAGGGAAATTCCGAGCCGCTGATCCACTTCCGGATTTACATAAACAGGAATCGCACCACATAAAACAAGTGCATTCAAAACACTCCTGTGAACATTACGTGGCAGTATGATCTCATCTCCACGTTTGCAGGCAGTCAGGACCATTGTCTGTACGGAACTGGTCGTGCCTCCTACCATCAAAAATGCATGAGCTGCTCCAAAAGCATCTGCTGCCAGTTCTTCTGCCTCCCGTATTACTGATACCGGATGGCAGAGATTATCCAGCGGCTTCATACTGTTAACATCGACACCTACACATTTTTGTCCCAGAAATTCTGTCAGCTCCGGATTGCCTCTTCCTCGTTTATGGCCAGGTACATCAAATGGTACAACCCTCATACGACGGAAAGTCTCCAGAGCTTCATGTATCGGTGCATGATTCTGGTTTAATTTAAAACGACTTCCTTTCATCATTCCTCCAATTCCAGTTTCCTTTATATCAACCCTTAAACCACATTTCACAGACTGAACAAAATTTTTATGTAACAGGAACATTACGGAGTAATTTCCTGTTACATAAAAAAACGCAGGTCAGGGCACTAAGCCACAAACCTGCGTTTGATCTATGTTCGCATGCATATCAGAGTCTATATAGCAATCATACTTTTACTACTCTTATTGATCGTTTCACAAGTCTGCGTTTTGGGCGCATCTCGGTTATCAAAGGAACCTACTTATAAAATTTGAGCTTTTAACTCAATCAATAAGGTAACCAAAGTTACCATAATCGGCAGTGGACCCGGCTGTCCGTATGGCCTTAACCCTGACGGGTGGTCCAAAACAATTGCTTTGAAAAGACTCTGTCTGTTACTCTGTATCTTCGTCTCTCAAAATCGAGTTTATCATAACATGTAAAAAAAACACTGTCAATAATTTCTTATTTTGACGCTTCGCTGTGTTTTACATGTATACAATTAAGTGCTATACTTAACTAATAATAACTCCGGAAGGATATGCATAAAATGAAGAGAATTGACTTCGAAAACGGAACCGTAACCGGAAATATCCTGGCAGCCACCTTACCAATGCTGGTCGCACAGATTTTAAACCTGTTATATAATATTGTGGATCGTGTTTACATCGCACGAATTCCTGAAGCTGGAACCGCTGCACTTGGTGCAGTGGGACTTTGTTTCCCGCTGATCGTGATCATCACCGCCTTCGCAAACCTCTTTGGAAGCGGCGGTGCACCGCTGTTTTCTATTTACAGAGGAAAAAAACAGGAAAACACTGCCGTACAGATCATGGATACCTCTTTTTCCATGCTCTGCACCTGCGGTGTTTTC
>CAKRTP010000143.1 GCA_934402155.1 uncultured Blautia sp.
TTGCAGGAAAAATTGCACTTCCATCAGAAATCTGATCACAGCACAGAATCATTATATGTAACTATTCAGAAGGTAGTATCCCGCGAGGTGATTTGGAATGCATTTTGACTCATAACTGTGAGGGTACTGAACAGTTATCATTATATTTACAATTAGTGAGGAATATACGGATTATGGAAAAGTTTACAGGGAAAGTATGGGTGCTTGGTGATGATATTGATACGGATATCATCATTCCGACAGAGTATCTGGCACTCAAAACAATTGATGATATGAAACAGTATGGATTCAGTCCGCTTCGTCCGGAGCTGGCAGGACAGATCCAGAAAGGCGATATTATTGTTGCCGGCAAAAACTTCGGCTGCGGTTCTTCCAGAGAGCAGGCACCTGAGATTATCAAGGCACTGGGAATACAGTGCGTCATTGCAAAATCTTTTGCAAGAATCTTCTTCAGAAATTCTATCAACAACGGACTTCTTTTGATCGAACAGCCGGATCTTCACGATGATATGAAAGAGGGAGATACCGTGACGGTTGTTATGAATGAACATGTGGATTACAATGGAAAACAGTATCCGATCGCTTCTCTGCCGGAAAATCTGATGAGCATCATCCAGGCCGGTGGACTTGTAAAAGCCATGCGTAAACTGAATGGACTGGACTAAGGAGGAAAAGCAGATGGGCGAAACAGTTATCGAAAAGATTATCAGAAACAATGTGGGTCATGCCGTAAAACCTGGCGATATCGTAACTGTCAATGTAGACAGAGTGATGATCCATGATATTTTTATTCCATTTGTCGCAGAGAAATTCGAAGAAATGGGATTTCAGAAGCTTTGGAATCCGGACAAAGTAGTTCTGATCTATGATCATCTTGTTCCGGCGAGTCAGCTTGATGACACCAGACATTTCCATGTAGGAGATGCTTTTGCAGAAAAATATGGAATGAAAAATGTTCACAGAAGTGATGGAATCTGTCATCAGCTGATGACAGAGGCTGGTTATGTCAAACCGGGAAATATTGTGTTTGGTACTGACAGTCATACAACAACTTATGGCTGTGTGGGAGCATTTTCATCAGGAATTGGATATACAGAGATGGCAAGTATTCTTGGAACAGGAACTATGTGGATCAAGGTGCCGGAGACTATCAAGGTTGTGATCAATGGAGAACTTCCGGAGAATGTTATGTCCAAAGATGTGATTCTTCGTCTGATCGGAGATCTCGGAGCAGACGGAGCAACTTACCGTGCACTGGAATTTAGCGGAAGTGCAGTGGAGAAGATGTCCGTAGCCAGCCGTATGACGATTGCAAATATGGCAATTGAAGCAGGTGCAAAATGTGCACTCTTTACTCCGGATGAAAAAACTGCTGAGTATTGTGAGATTGAATTAGATGATTTCCAGAAGAGTCTTGTCGGAGATGAAGATGCAAAGTATCTTAAGACGATCACCTATCGCGCAGAGGATCTCGTTCCGGTAATGGCATGTCCGTCTCAGGTTGATAAGATCCGTGATGTGAGTACTCTGGAAGGAACAGAAATCGACCAGGTATTTATTGGCTCCTGTACAAATGGCCGTCTGGAAGACCTTGCAGCGGCAGCTGAAGTACTCAAAGGAAAGAAAGTTGCTGACTATGTAAAACTGATTGTTACACCGGCAAGCCGAAAAATATACAGACAGGCTATTGAACTTGGAATTCTGGATACTCTGGCAGAAGCAGGCGCAATGATCACACATCCGGGATGCGGACTGTGCTGTGGACGAGCAGGAGGTATTCTTACGGACGGAGAGCGTGTTGTGGCAACAAATAACCGTAATTTCCTTGGCCGTATGGGAACTTCTAAGGTGGAAATTTACCTGGCATCACCGAAAACAGCAGCGGCATGTGCAGTGGCCGGAAAGATTGTCAGCCCGAAATAAAAAAATTTCAAGAGGGAAGAATATTTTTTCCCTCTTGACATCATGGCAATTTAGCACTATAGTATAACGCAGTAACAGCAATAACGAGGTGAAGTTTGCAGGAAAGAGGCACAGAGCCCGCCGAAGGAGTAAAACTCTCAGGTATCCGTTTTATCGGACAGAAACTGCAAATGGATCGTATCTCTGGAGACACCTGTTTTGATACAGGGGCCGAAGGTGCAAGTGACGCGCAAGCGTTTTGAATCTCTCAGGCAAAAGGACAGAGGATGCTTTTTATAATTACATCCTGAATTTTATTCTTTTATTTATTCTATTTTTATTGTCTGATTATTTTTGATTCTCAGCCGTTTAGTGGAGGACGATTCTTATCTTTATTTTCCCCTTTTTATTATGCTGAAAATACATATAAAGGAGAACTTTTTGAGATGTGGGAAGCAATCAATAATTTCTTAGTTGCAGTGGATGACAAGGTCTGGGGAGTGCCGCTTATGGTATTGATCATTGCCGGCGGTGTTCTTCTTACATGCAGACTTGGACTGCTTCAGGTGCGTCGTCTTCCACTGGCACTGAAGTGGATGTTTAAGAATGAGGAAGAAGGCGACGGTGAGATTTCCAGTTTTGCTGCTTTATGTACAGCACTGAGTGCAACCATCGGTACAGGTAATATCGTTGGTGTTGCAACAGCAGTTTGTGCCGGAGGTCCGGGAGCACTTTTCTGGATGATCGTAGCAGCATTCTTTGGAATGGCAACCAAGTATTCCGAAGGTCTGCTGGCAGTTAAATACCGTGTGGTCGCAGAAGACGGACACAGTCTCGGAGGACCATTCTACTATATCGAAAAAGGTATGGGAGTGAAATGGAGATGGCTTGGTAAGATTTTTGCATTCTTTGGTGTATGTGTAGGTCTTTTTGGTATCGGTACCTTCAGTCAGGTAAATGGTATTTCAAGTGCAGTACAGAACTTTTTTGATCCAAACAAAACAAACTGCATCAATATCCCATTCCTGGGAGAGTATTCTGTAGCGGTTGTTATTTCTTCCCTGATCCTGGCATTCTGCGTAGCAGCAATCCTGATCGGAGGACTGAAAAGAATTGCAACAGTAAGCCAGATCATCGTACCATTTATGGCAGTGATTTATATTGTACTGAGCGTTACATTGATTATCTGCAACATTACAGAGATTCCGGCTGCAATCGTGACTGTTGTTACAGCAGCATTTAATCCTAAAGCAGTGACAGGTGGTGTCGTTGGTTCCATGATCGTTGCAATGCAGAAAGGTGTTGCACGAGGAATCTTTTCCAACGAAGCAGGTCTTGGTAGTGCACCGATCGCGGCAGCAGCAGCACAGACAAAAGAGCCGGTACGTCAGGGTCTGGTCAGCATGACAGGTACTTTTATTGACACAATTCTGATCTGTACAATGACAGGTCTTTCCATTGTACTGACAGGTGCATGGCAGGTAGAGGGACTTGAAGGTGTGCAGGTTACTACCTATGCATTCCAGAACGGACTTCCGCTTCCGCAGAAACTGACAGCATTTATTCTGATGCTCTGTCTGGTGTTCTTTGCATTTACAACAATTCTCGGCTGGGATTATTACAGTGAGAGATGTCTGGAATATCTGACAAACGGACATCAGAAGAAAATTATCGTATACCGCTGGTTATACATCCTTGCAGTATTTATCGGACCATACATGACTGTAAGTGCTGTATGGACGATTGCAGATATTTTCAACGGTCTGATGGCGATTCCGAATATGATTGCTCTGTTTGTACTGAGCGGTGTTGTAGCAAAAGAAACAAAAGCGTTCTTCAAAGCAGAGAAACATAAAATGTAAATAGAATTTTGTAAAAGAATAATTCCTCCTGTTCTTCATACACTAGACAGTGATGATGAGAACAGGAGGAATTTTTTTGAAGAAAAAAACAAAAACTCTGCTGACTGCACTGGCAGTGCCTCTGGGAGTCGGAGCAGTTTCGGGATTTCTTACGCAGGAAAGCATGGATACATTTGAAAAATTAAAACAGCCGCCTCTGACACCGCCGGGCTGGGTGTTTCCTGTGGTATGGACAGGATTGTTTGCCATGATGGGAACAGCATCTTACCTTGTGGCAATTTCGCCGAAAACAGAAAGGAGAAACAGAGCACTGTTTCTGTATGGAGT
>CAKRTP010000144.1 GCA_934402155.1 uncultured Blautia sp.
AACACTGCATTCAGCCGTCCTACAAGAGGAACATTCATCATGGCGCTCATAGGCTTCAGCCACCGGGCTTTCAGAACATCCTCGAATCCGAAGAAACTTCCGTACATGAATCCAAAGAAAACAGAGAAAACACCGGCACATCCTATGATGCCTGCCAGATCCATTTTCTTTGTCTTATAGAGAAAGATGCCTCCCAGGAAGAGAACCAGTCCCTGCCCGACATCTCCGAACATGGCTCCGAAAATAAAGGAATAGGTCAGTGCCACAAACCAGGTCGGATCTATTTCGTTGTAGGCCGGAAGACCGTACATCTTGACGTACATCTCAAATGGCCGGAATAATTTGGGGTTTCTGAGTTTGGTTGGCGGTTTCTTGGTTGCTGGTGCCTGCTGATCCTCCATCAGACAGAAAATACGGTCGTCATTCTGGATGTCCTTCTGGAATGCGAGGGCATCTTTTTCTGTCATCCAGCCGCAGAGAATATAGAAAGTATTGGCGTCACCCTGCGTGCAGGCGGCAAGCTTACGGATATCAAAGTTTCGGGAGCAGGCCTCCAGAGCGGCTTTTGCAGAAATGATCTTTGGTGCACTGCTTGTAAGGAAGTGCTGATATTCTGCTTTGTTGGCATCTAAGCCTGCATGGATATCGCGGTGACGTTTGTCGAGCTTTTCAAAGGCTTCTCTGGCAGTACCCTGGTAATCATCCGGGACAAAGATCCGTTCAAAATGCATGGAAGAATATACAGCATGCACTTTATGAGCTTCATGTTCCGGTACAAAATAAACACCGTAGACATACTGTTCGTCTTCTCCACATTTGATAAATAAGGTATCCAGATTGTCATAGATGTATTTCTCAAATTTCTGGAGATACTGTTTTTCGATACGTCCAAAACGATAGTGGATGTATTTGAAATTCAGGATTGTTGAGATATCGTAATCCAGATCTTTGAAAGGGCGGATGATTTTGAGAGATTCCACCATTCCGGCATGTTCTTCCTGGAGTTTCTGTTTCTGTTCTTCCAGGACACGGGCATGTTGCTGGATCTTGCTGACAGTGGCAATGGCAGTTTCAATATCCATTGGCTCAGGATCAGTTTTCTCGGCTGTGTCGAGCTGTTCATAAAAACTGTCGATAACTGTCAGGGAGCTCCTGTAAGGGTTGATTTCCAGAAATGGTGACAGATTGGCAACATCTGTAAGTTCAGATAAAGCACTTTCCAAGTGGATCTCATATTTGGAAAGGTAGGTTTTTGTCATTCTGTCAATATCCGCCTTTGGCCCGGTGATGCTTAAAAATTTCATTTTTTCAATCAAAGTAAAATACCTCCGGGATTTTAATTACTACGAATATACTGCATTGCTTCTTCTGCTGACACACCATAACGGACACATTCGATCGCGATGGTCAGACGGTTTACTTCGTGTTCTTTGTGATACAGATAGGAATACAGGACTGCGACGGAATACGGATCCTTGCGTGCTTCTTTTTCCAGAGTGGTGCGAAGCATATAATTGTAAAAATCCTCAATATTCTGTGCGGAAATGTGACTGTATTTTTTGCCGTAGTAGGTCTTGCGGAAAACGTCCTGAGCTTCTTTGTAAGAAGTGGCTTCCACAAGAGAATTGATTTCTTCTTTTTTGAGTTTGTAATTCATTGGGATCAGCAGTGCGTAAATGTCAGCCGGTGCCATGTTGAAATATCGTTTGGAGCGGGAGATAAACTGAAGATTCAGCATATCAAATTTCTCGCCATATGCCATGGTGATCTCCTTGAGATCATTTCCGGAAAAAAGTTTCTTACGTACATGCCAGATCAGGGAAAAATAATAAAGATCCAGAGCCATTCCGTAATCAAACAGAAGAGCATTCTCACGGTTCTGGATCCTTGACAGCGGACCATAAAATTCATTTCCCTTCAGAGCGTCGATAAATTCCTCCATATTGGTACAGGTGACCAGACGGTCGACATCCAGCCTGGAATGTCTGTGAAAAAATTCCCGATAAGGAGAAAGATCAACAGGATCCGTGTCGCGGTGATCAAACAGATTGGTCATGATCTCTTTGAGTACGCGGATCTCATAACGTCTGGAATAAAGATCCAGAAATTTGCGCTGTTCGGAATTTGCAAACTGATATATTTTTGAAAAGTTGTGAAAGATAGAAGCCTTCAGAAGCTTTTCGAGCTGTCCTCGATGGAGCGAGTTCTCATCCAGGGAGGACCAGACTCTGGAATATTCCGGTGTCCGTTTGAGATAGGCTGTCACCTGAGGAATACTGGAAAGTTCCAGTATCTCGCGGATCTGTTCTTCACTGGTTAGTTTGCTCTGCATGGCGCGGATCTTGGTAGAGATCCCGCTGTAGGAAAGGAGATTTCCCATATTGCATCACTCCTTTCAGCATTCAAGAAGCTTGTGGAATAAATCTTCCGAGAGCTGTTGATGATTTTGTCTGTAATAGGCATCCAGATCAGTAAGAGCTTTCTCTGTTTTCTGACGTAGAAGTGTAAGCTCCTGATCCTTCTGCTTTTCAAGACTGTTGCGAAGTTCCTGTATTTTATGGTTGGTTTCCTGCTCCAGAGCTGCATCGAAATCTTTGCATTGCTGTTCCATTTCTGAGGAAAGAGCTGCCTTCGTCCGGTCGGCATCTTCCATGATTCGCCGGGCGGTCGTTTCAATTTCAGATAACTTGTTAAGTATCTGTTCCATATTCACCCTCCTTTGACCTGATTTTTTGGAACTTGACCATATAATACACCTTTTGATGCCAAAATTCTAGTGTATATTGCATAAAGAATGGTCGAATTCTTCATATTGAATATACAAAATATAAGATACAGAAATGAAAATAATCAGGAATTTTGATATCTTATATAAAAGGGAGAATAATACTTGTTCGAAATATGAAAACCATGTATGATAAAAAGAAAAATGGAGAATGAAATTTATGAGATTAAGAAATATACCAGGTGCAAAGGATGCGATCACAGAAAGTCCATATGTTGTGCAGAATCCGGAAGAACATAAAGGAAGCTGGAGACAGGTTTTTCCAAAAGACCAGCCACTCCATATCGAGGTTGGAATGGGTAAGGGACGTTTCCTTATGGATATGGCAAAGCTTCATCCAGAGGTCAATTATGTAGGGATTGAAATGTATGACAGTGTGCTTCTCCGCGCACTTCAGAAGAGGGAGCGTCTGGAAGAAACAGGAGAAAAGCTTGCAAATCTGAAGTTTATGTGTGTAGATGCAAGACTGCTCCCGGAAATTTTTGAGAAGGGTGAAGTGCAGAAGATTTATCTGAATTTTTCAGATCCGTGGCCGAAGGCACGTCATGCGAAACGCAGACTGACTTCAAGAGAATTCCTGGCACGATATGAGAAAATCCTGGATGATGATGGTGTGGTGGAATTTAAGACAGATAATAAAGGTTTATTTGAATTTTCATTAGAAGAAGTTGGTGAGGCGGGCTGGAAACTTCTGGCACACACCTTTGATCTTCACAATCAGGCAGATATGATGGAAGGAAATGTGATGACAGAGTATGAAGAGAAGTTTTCTTCCATGGGAAACCCGATCTGTAAACTGATCGCGATGCAGGATGCATATAGAAAATAAAAAAGCATATTATATAGGAAGAATCCCCGCAGTCGGTTTATACCGATTGCGGAGTAAAACTTCCGGGGGATATGTTATGGCATCAAAAAGAGGAAACTGCCGTATCAGGACGACAATTGCCCAGTTTCGCTATGACCACAGAAAAATGGAAGGTCACATGGAAAAAATCAGGAAAAATGCCGCAGAACTCGGCAGATTTCTTGACTCTATGCCGCCGAAGAAGGGGGAAAAAGAAGAAAAATAAAATTTTTTTAAAAAATTATAAAAATTTCCTTGACTTTTTGCGGAAGGTTGCATATAATAGTTCTTGCGTTGAGAACACAGACGCACAATTAAATAGGAATGCGCTTTTAGCTCAGCTGGTAGAGCACCTGACTCTTAATCAGGGTGTCCAGGGTTCGAGCCCCTGAAGGCGCATTGAAAGCACTGTTTTTGCGGACAAAGCGATTGCCGCGGGGACGGTGTTTTTTTG
>CAKRTP010000145.1 GCA_934402155.1 uncultured Blautia sp.
CTTCCGGAAGCGATCAGGGAAGTACTGGATGCAGACGGAGCCTTTGTCTGTGAGGTTTTTGTGACAAAATACCAGAAGACAGAGCCGAAGACTTCTGCAAAGAAACTTCCTGATGGAAGCATGATCTCCGCACCGCTTGAGGATATGTATCCGTTTCTTGACAGGGAAGAACTGGAAGCGAATATGTACATTCCTCTTCCGGAAAAAATGCGTCAGTAATAACCCTGGCAGAACAGATGGAGAAAGAGATGAAGAAAATTGTTGTTACAGGAGCCACCAGTATGATTGGGGCGGCTCTGATCGAAGAATGTGTAAAACATGACATAGAAGTCTATGCAGTTCTGCGGGCGTCATCGGGAAAGCAGGACCGTCTGCCGGAAAGCAGCCTTGTACACTTAATAGACAGCAGTCTGGAAACTCTGGAGGAGCTTCCAAAACTGATTCCGCAGGGATGCGATACTTTTTATCATATCGCCTGGGGAAATACAGGAGAAAACCGTAACAGAAGTACGGAATTACAGAGCAGGAACATAGGGTATACGCTGGCGGCGGTAAGAGTGGCAAATGCACTTGGATGTAAACGTTTTATCGGGGCGGGCTCTCAGGCAGAGTACGGTCCGATGGATGTGGACAGGATCTCACCGGACAGTCCGACGAATCCGTCCACGCCGTACGGTGCAAGCAAACTGGCATCCGGTCATCTTGCAGGAATGCTCTGCCGGGAACTTGGAATGGAGTGTATCTGGCCGAGGATCTTCAGTGTTTACGGAATCCATGAGAAGGAAACGACAATGATCGCCTCAGGTCTTCGCAGGATGCTGAAGGGTGAGCCGACAGAGTTTACTCCGGCAATGCAGAGGTGGGATTATCTGTACAGCAAGGATGCAGGCCGTGCCTATTATCTGATCGGTGAAAAGGGCAGAGACGGAGCGGTATACTGCATCGGAAGCGGGGAAGCACATCCGCTTCGGGAATATATCCTCAAGATGGCAGAGCTTACCGGCGCAGAAGAGACAGGCATTGGTGCAAGACCATATCCGCCGGGAGCAGTGATGAATCTCTGTGCAGATACAGGATCTCTGCAGAGGGATACAGGATTTGTACCGGAATACACCTTTGAAGAGGGAATCAGAGAAACAATCGACTGGATCAGAAGCCAGGAAACAGGAGTATAGATAAAAATGAAGAAAAAAATTTCGGTGGTAATCCCCACCTATAACGAAGAGGCAAATGTAGTGCCTCTTGCCAAAGCAGTGTCGGAAGTCATGGAACGTGATCTCAGTGAGTATGATTATGAGATCCTGTTTATCGACAATCATTCCAAAGATAATACACAGGCACTGCTCCGGGGGCTGTGTGCCAACAACAAAAAGATCAAGGCAATCTTTAATGCCAAAAACTTCGGACAGGCACGTTCTCCGGTTTACGGAATGAAGCAGGCTTATGGGGACTGTGTTGTGCGTATGTGTGCAGATTTTCAGGATCCGGTAGATATGATCCCGAAATTTGTCCGTGAGTGGGAGAAGGGAACAAAGATCGTGATCGGTGTCAAAAGTGCCAGCAAGGAGCGAAAAGGTATGTACTGGATCCGTTCCTGCTATTACAAGATGATCAACAAGATCACAGACATCGATCACATTGAGCATTTCACAGGTTTCGGACTTTATGACAGGAAGTTTGTGGATGTGGTCCGTGATCTTCATGATCCGCTTCCATATCTCCGCGGGATCATTGCGGAGCTTGGATTTGATTACAAAGCGATCGAGTATACACAGCCGAAGCGCCGTGCAGGAAAAAGCAAGAACAACTTCTACAGTCTGTATGATTATGCAATGATCGGAATCACTTCTTATTCCAAGGTGGTTATGAGACTGGCAACGTTTGCCGGATTTATCATCGGTGGTCTGAGTCTGATTGCGGCCATTGTCTATCTGGTGCTTAAGCTGATGTACTGGGATCGTTTTTCGGCCGGTGTTGCACCTATGGTCATCGGTATGTTCTTCCTTGGGGCACTGCAGCTGTTCTTTATCGGTTTCCTTGGAGAATATGTGCTCAGTATCAACAGCAGGGTTCTTGACCGTCCGCTGGTAGTCGAAGAAGAACGCCTGAACTTTGAAGAAGATGAGACAGAGGAGCAGGAAAACGTATGAAAGAAAAAGCAGCAAAAAAACAAAGCTTTTTAAGCCGTAAAAAAGCGGAATGGAAGGAAATGAAACTCTGGAATGCCGATGAGCTGTGCAAGGTGGACTGGATCGTTTCGATCCTGATCCTGACGGTATTATTTTTTACCTGTGTGCATTCTGATGTGAAACTGACCGGAAACAGATCTTTCCTGATGTATAAGCACTTTTCGGATTTTTATCAGGCAAGCTATGAGCAGTCAGGCGGTTACTGGGCGAATTATCTGCCAAGTACCTTTATCGCCTATGCGATCTGGAACCTGCCGCTTTATCTGACGGGTCATGCTCCGGAAGCAATCCTTACGAACAGTTTTGTCAATCTGATGTGGTACAAGCTTCTGCCGGTGATCGTTTATTTTATCACTGCACAGATTATCTACCATATTGGTAAGGAGATGGGATTCGGGGAGAAAAAATCTCTCCTGTGTAAATTTGCGTTTCTTGTATTTCCAATGGGTGTGTTCAGCCAGTTTATCTTCAGTCAGTATGATATTTTTACAGTATTTTTTATGGTGCTTGGACTGTATTTTTTCCTGAAAGATAAGATGTGGCAGTATGCACTGGCATTTGGAATGGCATGTACGTTCAAGTATCATGCGGTACTGTATTTTGCGGTACTGCTTCTGCTGAAAGAGAAAAAAATCCGTAATCTGATCCGTTATACAGTGATCATGGCGATCCCGCTCATGGTGGAGGTTTTGCCGAATATCAGTTCCGATGCATTTCGCAGAAATGTGTTTGGTTTCAGTGCTCTTGAATATGTCAGAAAACCATTTACACTGGGATTTTTCAGCGGCCTCAATCTGATGGCAGCGGTTGCGGCCTTTGTGCTGATCTGGGCTTATCAGAAAAAAGCGGACAGAGAAGCCATTGCTTCCTGGGCAGTATTTTTCTGTGTGGCAATGAGTTTTGCAGTGTTCGGATTTTCTACATGGAATCCGCAGTGGGTACTTCTGATGGCACCGTTCCTTGTTCTGAATATCTTTATGAATGAGAATGGAAATCTGCTGCTGATGATCACGAACATCTTTATGCTGGCGATGTACATTTTCTGCAGCCAGAGCATGGTGGATGAAAGGGTTCTGAATGGCGGAATCCTGAAATATATTCTTAAGGACAGGAATTTTGCCGTGCGTATGTGGGATGTTTACAGATTCCATGATCAGGAGCTTCTCTGTACGGCGATGTGGATCGTGCTTCTTCTGTATGTTGTCTTTGGACATCCGCGTTATCACAGCAAAAAAGGCAGTACGATCTCCAGAGGGCTGGTGTGGCAGATCCGTTCAGCATTCCTTTTTGGGGTGGCGGCTTTTGTGCTTCCGATGTCTGTCTGTGCGATGGGCGTTCTGCAGGGTAAAACAGTCTTTTTTGACAACAGCCGTCAGAATATGGAGATGGAAAATGTTGTCATGCTGGAACGTGATCATCCGATCATCCAGGAATTTACCGCAGATGGAAAAGAGATCACAAATATCAGGATCCGTGTGTATGCAGAGACGAACCTTGATCTCTACAGTCTGAAAGTGGTTCTTCGTGACAAAGAATCAGGTGAGGTGCTTTATGAGAGCGAGGGAGATACTTACGGCATCAAAGAAAATACGGCGCTTTATTCCTTCCTGAAACATTCGGTAGAAGTGGAGAGTGGAAAAATTTATCAGCTCGAGATCACAAGTGATGCACCGCAGAACAGCGGAATCGGTCTGTATTGTGTCAGTGCGGGTAAATCCCCGGAGCAGCTTGTGCAGCCTCATGATGAAGAACATCCGGAGAAACGCAGTCTTCAGATGTGTGTTACAGGAATCGAGTAAAAGATAAAAGGCTGAAAATTTTTATCAGAATTTTTATAAAAATTTTGTAAAGTTGTGTTAAAATTCAAATGGATGTGTTATAATGGTCACAT
>CAKRTP010000146.1 GCA_934402155.1 uncultured Blautia sp.
CACAGTGTTACATATTTCATGGCTTTCTCAACCGTATTCATAAATTCATTTTCCATCGTCTCAAGTCCGATGAGCACTCCGGTCTTTTCCGCCAGTCTTGCAGCTTTTCTCAGATTTTCAAGAAATCTGCGTTTTGTTTCCAGCGTTGATTCCTCATAATAGACATCATATCCCGGAATCATTACAACACGAATTCCAAGATCATCTGCCAGCTGGAGTGATTTTTCCAGGATCTCCATTCCTCTTGCACAGCATGCAGCATCACTGCTTCCGATCGCATACTTGGTAAGTGCACTGACACACATTGTCCGAATCGGTATTCCTGTCTCATACATGGTCTTTACAAGTTCCAGGCGTGATTCTCTGTCCATATCCAGGCGGGCGATCTTTTCTTCTGTTGCATCAATACTGATCTCAACATAATCGTATCCTGCTGCCTTTGCCGCTTCCAGTCTTTCTTTCCATGTCAGCGTACCCGGCATTGCCTTTTCATACAATCCAAGCTCATATGCCTTACTCATTCTGTAGTTTCTCCTTTTCCTAATTTCTGAAGTGTTCCCAGGCACCATTCAGTCCGTCGATCACTGCACGGTATGCCGCATATTTCTCTTTGTAGATATCTGCGTATTCCGCTCTTGGCTGTATTGTCTTGGTGATCTTTACTGTACGGATCATTGCATCCTGATAATCTTTGTAGATTCCTGCTGCAATACCAGCCGCCATAGCTGCGCCCTGTGCACCAAGCTCTTTGTCCTCGATCACATCGATTGGAAGCTGAAGTGCGTCCGCAAAGATCTGCACCCATACATCTGAATTTGCAGCACCTCCGGAAAGACGAACACTTTTCGGACGCTCACGGTTTCTCAGTAATTTGTTGACATGTGTCACATGTGAGAAAACAATTCCCTCATAAACTGCACGAAGCATATGCTTCTTGTTGTGATAGGCGGTCAGGCCAACAAAGGTACCCTTTGCCAGAGGATCTTCGTTGGATCCGTTGAGGAACGGAAGAAAGATGATATTGTTGTCCTGCGGCTCGATAGAAGATACCCATTCATTTGTGATATCGTATACAGAACCACCGTTTTTCTTTGCGTCTTCTTTTTCATAACTCATCAGATTGCGGATGAACCACTCCATATTTCCGGCAGATGTCGGGCTGCTCTCCTCGATCAGATAATATCCCGGCATACAGAACAGAGAATTCAGTGCAACTGTTCCGTTTGTCACAGGTTCTTTGGAAATATACTCGTTGATGCTCCAGGTTCCAGCCACCATACACATCTGTTCTTCATCTGAAAGTCCGGATGCAATTCCGCATGCATTGATATCAAACATACCTGCAGCTACCGGGATTCCCTCCGGAAGACCGGTCTTCTCACTTGCTTCTTTTGTCACATGACCGCAGATGTCGGCAGCGTTGCGAAGCGGCGGAAGCTTGTCATAGCATTCTTCCAGATCAAAGAGCTTCATCAGTTCACGGTCATGTTCGTGTGTGATCATATTGACAAGATTTGATCCGGAGCAGTCTGTGTATTCACTGTATGCTTCTCCTGTCAGCATGTAACGGATATAATCCTTTACAGCAAAGATATACTGTGTTCTCTCAATGACTTCCGGCATATTTTCCTTGAACCATGCCAGAATACTTACCGGCTGTACTGCCAGAATATCCTGCAGAGTTTTTTCATAAACCTTTTTGTCGGTGCCATCCTCATGCCATCTTTTTACCTGTGCCCAGGCTCTTGTATCCGTAGAAATAATTCCGTTATAGGAAGGCTTTCCATCATAGCCTACCATATACAGTCCTTTTCCATGTCCTGAAAATGAGACACCTGCAATATCTTTCGGATCAATATTGCTCTTCTCGATCGCATTGCGTACGGCCTGTGCATTTACCTCCCAGAGCTCGTCCATATCCCTCTCAGTATAACCTGGCTTCGGAGTGATCGTCACAGTTGGTACGCTGGCCACAGAAATCTGCTTTCCGTCTTCGTCAAAGAGCGCTGCCTTTGAAAAAGTACCTCCATTATCAATCCCCATTAAGTATTTCATGCCATACCTCCTCTTTATATTTTTTATTTTAGTGTTTCCAGAAGGCTGTCCAGCTTCTCTGTCATCGTCTTTACATACAGTTTGTTTGTATGTGCAGCTTTTGTGCCATTCTCATAGATGACAGTATAGAAATTCTGGTCTTCTTCATAATATGTAATTTCTTTCTTTGAACCATCTGTCAGTGTATATACAAGCTTCAAAGCCTCATCCCCTGTTTTCTCCGGTACACTCTGGAGACGTTCCTGTGCTGTTACGCTGACACATGCATAGTAGAAATCCGTAAATAATTTTTCATCCACTTCCTGCTCATCCACAAGCCATTTTACTGACTCCAGACCACCTTTTGTCGTCTGTGTTTCTTTTTTGAGCACATGTGTCTCGCCATTTCTTGTGACATCAAGTTCTTCAAGATCCCCAATAGAAACAAAGCTGTATGTCAGACTCCAGTAAGAAGATGCTCCGGATTCCAGAAGATCGGTCAGATATTCCCCTCGAATTGTATGAACCTCCGGAAGTTCATTCAGCCTTGCATAATAATTGCCGTTTTCGTCCTCGTCTCCTACTGAAAGCTCAAACTCTTTTGTTTCTTCCCCATCTTTGTAGCTGACGGTAAGTACCATCTGCGGATCATCAAGCCCATATTTTACATAATCGGAACAGTTGTATTCAAGATCCTGATACCAGATGATATTTGATACATTATTCTGTACCATACCGACCAGATTCAGGTTTGCAAGCTGGCTGTTTCCTGCTTCATCTTCGACTGTACACTGATCATCTCCTGTCATGATAAGAACATAAGAATCTTCTGTCTTGTCCACATCAAATTCTGTCATAGTCTCCGGTTTTACTTTCGGAAAATCTGTATAGGCTGCAAAATCCTGAAGTTTCCCCGAGAAATCCGAATCAAAAGAAGTTTTTGTCATATAAACTTTATCTGATTTCTCTTCTGTCTGGAAGTACAGTTCATGCGTGGATGTATTTTTATCTCCGATATACAAATCCTTCTCTGTTCCGTCAGAAAGCGAGATCTGAATCGTATTTGACGGTTCTTCCAGTCCGAACTGAGCCAGATCCCCCCTTGCATCCAGTTCTCTGGTACAGCTTACAGAAGAAAGATCTGCAAGCAGTTTCTGGAGCTTATTCTCATTCATCTGAAATGCAGAGTCATCCGGGCAGATCCAGGTGTCATTCTTTTTTTCAAAAGTCAGTATCCCCTCATCACCGCTGAAAGAAATACTGTTCACCTCATCCGTGTCCGTCTCAAACACAACAGATGCCGCAGCCTCTTCCTGCTCTTTCTGACTCTCTGCCTCTTTTTGTTTATCTGAGTAATGCAGAAGAAACAGATATGCCAGTCCCGCAGCAATGACCAAGATCAGTGCGATGACCAGTTTTTTTATTTTTTTCCCATCCATCAGCGTTTTCTCCTTGATGCCCACACTGCCAGTCCTGCAATAATAAACAGAAGCGGAAGTGTGAATACACAGATTGCCGTCCATATATTAGCTGCTCTGTCTGTCAGTGTCAGATATTTGACCTGAAGACTCTTGGTCTGTACTGCTGCTGAAGTTTTTTCTCCATTACAGAGATAATTTACAGTTCCGCCGAGAAGCTGTGCATTGCTTCCTGATACAGCCTGATTATAATTGGATTCAAGCAGATATCCTGTGCTGTAATAAACAATTTCCGTATCAGCCTCATCATCGTTGTTCGTATCTTCCTGAATCAGCATACCGATCGTAAACGGACCGCTCTTGTCTCCCTTTTCCTTCTCAGAAGTTGTCATATTTTCCACATCTTCTTTGCTGTAGGATGCATCTGAAGTCGTCAGAAGCGGCTGATAGGTGATGGAATCTCTGTGTGAATCCGAAGTAAGGATTCCCTGACTCATAGGGGCCAGAACAGAGCCATTGCCATATACATTTTCGGTAATTGCTGAATAACTGATATCCGGAACCAGACAGTACTGATAAGACATATATTT
>CAKRTP010000147.1 GCA_934402155.1 uncultured Blautia sp.
CAGCCAGTACGGGAATCGAACCCGTGTTTTCGCCGTGAGAGGGCGACGTCTTAACCCCTTGACCAACTGGCCTTACTCTCTCTGCCGGTTCTATGCTCTCACTCCGACAGAATCGTATATGTAGTTTGTTTTAAGAAGTAAGAACTTCTTAAGCAGCCAGTACGGGAATCGAACCCGTGTTTTCGCCGTGAGAGGGCGACGTCTTAACCCCTTGACCAACTGGCCTTACTGCTCTGTCGATTCCTGTCCGCAACCGACTTGCTTAGTATATACCAGCTTTTCCAGAAATGCAAGCACTTTTTTTAAAATTTTTAATTTTTTTTAAAAAAAGAAAAAACAGGTCTGTTCGAGGATGTATTTCCTCTGCAGACCTGTTTGGGCACAATCTCACTCAGCCCAGATCGATCTTGAGATCTCCTGGTCTGATAATCCCCTTTGCACGGAAAACTTTACCTATTACCCAGGTGATAAACAACGGCAGTACAAAACAGATCAGTGCCATTCCGATCCAGTCAGCTGTTCCCACTGTATATCCCTGTGGCATCTGTGCCCAGCCAGTGATCACGCCAATCGGTCCAACCAATCCGGAAGTTCCCATTCCGGAAGAGATTGCCGGACCATTGTTTCGCATCTGGAAGACACAGGTAGCAATTGGTCCTGTGATCGCAGAAGTGATCACAGGCGGCAGCCAGAGAACAGGCTTTTTCATCAGATTCGGAACCTGAAGCATGGAAGTTCCGAGCCCCTGTGCCACAAATCCGCCGATTCCGTTATCAGGAAAGCTTAAAATTGCAAATCCAAGCATATGAGCACAGCAGCCGGCCGTGGCAGCTCCTCCGGCCAGTGCCAGTCCATTCCATACTTCCATCGTCATACTTCCGTCTGCAATACCTGCCAGTGCTGCACCTCCGCTTATTCCGATTGCAGCACAGATTGCGGCAGAACTGATTGGAAGTGTCAGAACCACGCCTACCACTACAGATACAATAATTCCCATCCAGAACGGTCTCAGATCTGTCGCCCATCCGATAAACGATCCCAGTGCATCGCATACGCTTTTGCAGACAGGCGCCAGAAGCATTGCCAGTACAACACCAACAATAACTGTTACTGCCGGTGTCACAATAATATCAATCTTTGTCTCTTTGGAGACCAGTTTTCCAATCTCACAGGTAATTACAGCTACAAAAAATACTGCCAGCGGACCTCCGGAGCCACCGATCGCATTGCAGGCTGCCCCTACTGCACATAAAGAATACATGACCAGCGGCGGTGCCTGAAGTGCGTGACCGATTGCAAGTGCCATTGCCGCACCTGTCACACTGGTCGCATAACCACCAATCTCCAGAAGCTTTTCGGAAACGAAGCTCCCGGGACACACATTCTGTCCTATCGTGTTGATGATCGTACCAATCAGAAGTGATGCAAAAAGTCCCAGTGCCATAGAACCCATCGCATCAATGCCGTAGCGTTTGAATGATATAATCACATTCTTACGCTTCAGAAAGCTTTGTTTTTGGTTTTTCATAATTTTCCCCTCATAAATTCATCAGTTATTTTTCTGAATTTCCCTGCAGTTCTTCGGGATCTTTAACCGGCTCTGCCGGAACAAAAACTCTTGAACTGCTCTTTTCTGCTTTTTTCTGTTTTTTTGCTTTTTTCTGTGCTTCTTCACAGAATTCCATCTGAGAATTGACAAGAACCCTGCCCCTCTTATCCTGTTTCTGATAAGTTCCGTCAGGCTGAAGCAGATGTGCTTTTACATTGTCACGGAACTCCAGATCCAGAACATGTTTGATCTCCTTCTTGATTCCCTCATCTTCCACCGGGAATACGATCTCAACACGACGATCCAGATTTCGCGGCATCCAGTCTGCACTTCCCATGTAAATCTCTTCGGCTCCTCCATTCTGGAAATAAAAAATCCTGCTGTGTTCAAGAAATTCGCCTACAATGGAACGGACATGGATATTTTCACTGACACCCGGAATTCCCACCTTCATACAGCAGATGCCGCGTACCAGCAGATAAATCTGCACACCACAGGATGATGCATGATAAAGGGCTGCAATGATCGCCGGATCACAAAGGGAATTCATTTTTGCAACGATACATGCCGGAAGCCCCTGTTTTGCATGATCTGCCTCCCTCTCTATCAGCTTCAGGAAACGATTTTTCATCCAGATCGGTGCAACGATCAGACGATTCCAGCGTTTCGGTTCAGAATATCCGGAAAGCATGTTGAATACAGCTGTCGCATCTTCCCCGAAACGCTCATCACAGGTAAAGATACCGCAGTCCGTATAAAGTTTTGCTGTAGAATCATTGTAGTTTCCTGTCGCCAGATGTACATAACGGCGAATACCTGTTTCCTCTTTTCTGACAACCAGAGTGATCTTGCTGTGCGTCTTAAGTCCTACCAGACCATAGATAACATGACATCCGGCTTTTTCCAGCATCTTCGCCCAGACGATATTGTTTTCTTCATCAAATCTGGCCTTGAGTTCCACCAGTACAGAAACCTGTTTTCCGTTCTCTGCCGCCTGTGCAAGTGCTGCAATGATCGGTGAGTGGCCACTGACACGGTAAAGCGTCTGTTTGATCGCCAGAACTCCCGGATCCTTTGCTGCCTGGCGCACAAAATCCACGACAGGATCAAAACTCATATATGGATGATGCAAAAATACATCACCTTCACGGATCACCTCAAAAATGTCCTTGTCGTTCTGGAACTGCGGTACCGGAGCCGGTGTATATTTCGGACTCTTATATTCATCAAAACCATCCAGGCCATACACTTTCATCAGCATGGTAAGATCCAGCGGCCCGCTGATGCTGTAGATATCTGCATCCTTGATCTCAAATTCTGTCTTAAGAATCTCCAGAAGCCGTTTATCCATTTTTTCCTCTGCCTCAAGACGGATAACCTCACCCCACTGGCGTTTCTTGAGCTGTTTCTGAATTTCCACCAGAAGATCCTCTGCCTCATCTTCATCGATCGTAAGGTCTGCATTTCGCATAATACGGTATGGATGCGCGCATACAACATCATTACTCAGAAAAAGCTTCCCTATATTGCGCTCAATGATCTCCTCCAGAAGAATCACTGTACGATCCCCCTTCTTTGCAGATGGGATCTCTATGATCCTCGGAAGCACAGACGGAACCTGGACAGTTGCAAATTCCAGTTCTTTCGTATGCTTCTTGTTGTTTTTCTTTGCGATCAGCGCGCCGATATTCAGAGTCTTGTTTCGGATAAGCGGAAACGGTCTGGAAGAATCCATTGCCATCGGCGTGAGGACCGGATACACATTATCCTCAAAATAACGATCTACAAACTCCTGCTGCTTCTGGTTCAGATCTTCGTGTCCGGCAATCAGATGAAGCCCCACCTTTTCAAGAGCCGGAAGAACAGAACGATTAAAGGTATTATACTGTACTTTCACCAGCTCATGTGTCTGCTTGCTGATCTCCTGAAGCTGTTCCTCAGAAGTCATTCCTGCAATATCCTTTTTCTTATAGCCTGCATGCACCTGGTCCTTCAGGGATGCGACACGAACCATAAAAAATTCATCCAGATTTGAGGACGTAATGCTCAGGAATTTCAGTCTTTCAAACAGCGGGATCGTTTTGTCCCGTGCCTCACTCAAAACTCTCTCATCAAATTTCAGCCAGCTCAGTTCCCTGTTTACATAGTATCCCGGTTTTTCAAATCTGCTCAAATCCATATTTTTCCCTCCTCTACGCTTTGCGGCGGCGTTTCAGCACAAGATGTATTCCAAAGACTTCCTCAAAGAAATCCACTTTGTCCTTAAGGAGTCCAAGTTCCAGAGAAATATCACGGCTGGAATCGATCATAACCTGCAGTTCTCTGTCTTTGATCACAGCTCTGATTCCCTGCACTTTCTGATAATGACTTCGATCCATGGCATTTGCCAGACGAAGGATCGCTGTCAGTTTCGCCACCAGAAGATAACGTTCTTTGTCAAGTCCCGGACCGTCGTCATAATTTCCATAGTAGACAAATTCCGT
>CAKRTP010000148.1 GCA_934402155.1 uncultured Blautia sp.
TCTCTGCATCTTTCTGATAATCAGGATATTTCTCACAGATCAGCCGTTTCAGTTCTGTCTCCAGACAGTCACCAAGGCGGGCTTTTTCTGTTCCGGAAAACAGAAGGTTGATCAGTGTATTATTGGAAATCAGTGCCATATAAAGATTTCGGGTAAACACATCCGGATTTTTAAACGGAGAATCCTGCTGGCTGGAGATATTCTTGAGCACAGTTACAATGGTTTCGGATTCCATCTTATCCGACAGAGCATAAATATCTTCATAATGGCTGTAAAATGTTGACTTATTGATCGCAGCCAGGCTGCAGAGTTCCTTCACCGTGATCTTCCCCAGTGGTTTGCGGGAGCGTAATTCCAGAAAAGCATTTTTGATCGCACGTTCTGTTTTTTCAATCCTGATATCCATATTTTTCTCTTTTCCGACGGTTTATTTCAAAGGTTGCTTATCCGTCTTTCTCTTTTTATCGTTGCTGGACAAACCGTTTTTGTCTATTTATAGTATAATTAAAAAAACAACTCTTGTCCATTACAATCACAATTATAAATCATCAAATATAAGGAGAATATACGTATGGATTTCTACGGATTTTACACAGGAAAAATTTTTGATGCTTATCAGTATCTTGGTGCACATACAGAAAAGCATGGAGTGACTTTCCGCACCTTCGCGCCTTCCGCATCCAGAATCGCCGTGATCGGTGAATTCAACGACTGGCAGGAAGAAGAAATGAACAAGATTTATGATGGAAATTTCTGGGAATGCCACATTCCGGAAGCGAAACCGGGCCAGATGTACAAATATCGTATTTATGACCGCAGTGGAAATCCGGTCGATCACTGTGATCCTTACGGTTTCGGCATGGAACTCCGCCCGAACAGTGCTTCCATCATCCGTGATATGGATCGATATAAGTTCAAGGATTCCAAATGGATGCAGAACCGCAGTGACTGCCGTCAGAAACCACTCAACATTTATGAGATTCATTTCGGTTCCTTCCGCAAGCCATCTGACAAAGCAGACGACTGGTATACCTACGAGGACATGATCGACATCCTGATCCCGTATCTTACCAAAAACGGATACAACTATCTTGAGATCATGCCTTTAAATGAATATCCATGTGATGAATCCTGGGGATATCAGGCAACCGGATTTTTCAGTCCTACCTCCAGATATGGAACTGCCGACCAGTTAAAAGCCTTTGTGGATGCCTGCCATAAACATGGGATTGGTGTTCTGATGGACTTTGTTCCTGTCCACTTTGCAGTGGATGCCTATGGTCTGGCAAATTATGACGGAACAGCCCTTTATGAATATCCAAACTCTGCCGTTGGTGTCAGTGAATGGGGAAGCTGCAATTTCATGCACTCCCGCGGCGAGACAAGAAGCTTCCTTCAGTCCTGCGCCAACTATTGGATGAGTGAGTTCCATATGGATGGAATCCGCATGGATGCGATCAGCCGTGCGATCTACTGGCAGGGTGATCCGGCACGCGGTGTAAATCTCAACGCCGTAGAGTTTCTCCAGTATATGAACCAGGGACTGAAGACTCTCCATCCGTCTGCGATCCTTGCAGCTGAGGATTCCACTTCCTTCCCGAAGGTTACTGATCCCGTTTCTCAGGGCGGACTTGGTTTCGACTATAAGTGGGACATGGGATGGATGAACGATACACTTGATTATTTCCGTACCGGTCCGGAATATCGTACAGAGAGTTATCACAAGCTCACCTTCTCCATGATGTATTATTACGATGCACGTTTTCTCCTTCCTCTGTCACATGACGAGGTGGTTCACGGCAAGGCAACGATCATGCAGAAGATGAACGGAGATTACGATAATAAGTTCCCGCAGGCACGTGCCCTGTATATGTATATGTATGCACATCCGGGCAAGAAGCTGAATTTCATGGGAAATGAGATCGGTCAGCTCCGTGAATGGGATGAGAAACGTGAACAGGACTGGATGCTTTTGGACTACCCGATCCATGAAGGATTTGCCCGCTTCATGAAAGATTTGAACCATCTTTATCTTGAACACCCTGCATTCTGGGAAAAGGATTACGAAGCAGACGGCTTCCGATGGATCGACTGTCATCAGGAAGCAAACTGTATCTATGTCTTTGAGAGAGACAGCAAAAAAGAAAAAATCATTTCTCTGTTCAACTTCTCTGACCATGAACAGATGTATGAACTGAAGCTCCCGGGCGTTACCAGCCTTAAAGAACTTCTGAACAGCAATCTTGAAATTTACGGCGGCACACAGAAACGCAAGAGTACCGCCAAAACACTTGAAAATGACCGAATTCTTTTGACTCTGCCGCCATTTTCAGCTGTATATTACACTCCTGAGGTTTAAACCTCATAAATTTAGGGGGACATATCATTTTGATATGTCCCCCCTGTTTTTACTGTC
Source organism: uncultured Blautia sp. (assembly GCA_934402155.1). Taxonomy (GTDB): domain Bacteria; phylum Bacillota; class Clostridia; order Lachnospirales; family Lachnospiraceae; genus Blautia_A. Next base: position 2,417 of record CAKRTP010000148.1, read on the forward strand.
TGCCATAACGGACAGCAAGTGTTTTCATTTCTTTTTGTAATTCTTTTGTGAACTGTCCTTCTTTTAATCTCCATTTCCAGTTCTTTCCAAGTGTGGAAGGCTGATTCATACGTGCGGAATTGTCAAGTCCCAGATAATCCTGCATTGGAATGATACACATATTTGCAACACTTCGCATTACCAGACAGATCAGATCCTGACAAAGTTCCTTTCCGGAATCTCTGAAATTATTCAGATACTCACGAACCTGTCTTCTTTCTGCCGGAGTGATATCCTCAAGCCAGGAAAGCAGGGTTTCATTGTCATGCGTTCCCGTATAAACAACACAGTTTCTCGGATAGTTATGAGGCAGATAATCACTTGCATTTCCTGTATCGCGTTCATCAAAGGCAAACTCGATCACCTTCATGTTTGGATAACCACTCTCTTCTACAAGCTGTTTTACGCTGTCTGTCATATATCCAAGATCTTCAGCGATGATCTCTCTGTCTCCCAGCCTTGCAGAGATTGCACGGAACAGATCGATTCCCGGACCTTTTTCCCACCAGCCGTTCTCTGCTGTTTCATCGCCATATGGAATTGCATAGTATTCATCAAATCCACGGAAATGGTCGATTCTTACGACATCGTACAGACGGAAGCAGTTGGAGATTCGCTTGATCCACCATTCATAACCGGAGTTGCGATGTACTTCCCAGTTATACAGAGGATTTCCCCAGAGCTGTCCTGTTGCGGAAAATCCATCCGGCGGGCATCCTGCAACCTGTGTCGGGCAGTTTTTCTCATCCAGCTTAAAGAGCCACGGATTTGCCCAGGTATCTGCACTGTCCATTGCCACATAGATCGGGATATCACCGATGATCTGAATTCCGTTTTTATTTGCATAGGCTTTGAGTTTCATCCACTGCTGACGGAATTTGAACTGCAGATATTCCTGAAATTCAATTTCAAAATACATTTCTTCTCTGTAATAATCCAGTGCATTCTGCCAGCGAAGACGGATATCTTCTGCCCACTCGCTCCACGGAATGCCTCCAAAACGCTTCTTTACCGCCATGAAAAGTGCATAGTCTTTGAGCCACCAGGCTTCTTCTTCCTGGAATTTACGGAATTCTGCATCCATATAGATGTCGCTTTTCTCATATGCTTTGCGAAGAAGGAGCATACGTCCTTCATATAATTTTGCATAGTCTACGCTGGTCTCATCTTCGCCAAAATCTACTTTGTCACATTCTTTCTTTGTCAGTACGCCTTCTTCGATCAGATCTTCAAGACTGATAAAATACGGATTTCCTGCAAATGTAGAGAAAGACTGGTACGGCGAATCACCATAGCTGGTCGGTCCAAGCGGAAGTATCTGCCAGTAGCTCTGTCCCGCTTCCTTAAGTGCATCTACAAATTCATAGGCTTTTTTGTCAAAACATCCGATTCCATATTTTGACGGCAGGCTGCTTATCGGAAGCAGCACGCCACATTTTCTGTTCTGTCCCATTTTCTTTCCTCCCATGTATTCCTAACGCGGAAAAACCAGGCGTCCACTCACGCCCGGTAATCCTGATTATCCGTTATAG
>CAKRTP010000149.1 GCA_934402155.1 uncultured Blautia sp.
TTTTGTCTACGATCCTGGTAAAACCTCTTGCGAGAGTTACCAAGGCAATTGAGGATCTGACTGACGGATATCAGCAGGATGAGATCAGTGTACCGGATTATACAGAGACGGAACTTATCACAGATGCATTCAACAAGATGCTTACCAGAATGAAAGTCCTGGATGAGTCAAGATCAGAGTTTGTATCTAATGTCTCTCATGAACTTAAAACACCGATGACATCAATGAAAGTCCTTGCGGATTCACTGGTAGGACAGCAGGGGGTTCCGGAGGAACTGTATCAGGAGTTTATGCGTGATATTACTGCTGAGATCGATCGGGAGAACAGGATTATTACAGATCTTCTGACGCTGGTTAAGATGGATAAGAAAAATGCTGATCTTCAGATTCAGCACTTGTCGATCAATCAGCTTCTGGAGGATATTCTGAAGCGTCTTCGTCCAATTGCAGATAAACGCAGTATAGATCTCATTCTCGACAGTTTTCGTCCTGTGGAGGCTGATGTGGATGAATTGAAATTTACATCTGCGATCAGCAATCTGGTGGAAAATGCGATCAAATATAATGTGGACGATGGATGGGTAAGGGTGTCTCTGGACGCAGATCATAAATTCTTTTATGTGACAGTTGCCGATTCAGGAATGGGTATACCGGAGGATTCGCTGGACCGTATCTTTGAGAGATTTTACAGAGTCGATAAATCACATTCCAGAGAGATCGGAGGAACCGGTCTTGGACTTGCGATCACAAGAAGTACGATCGGCATGCATCATGGAGTGATCAAGGTGTTCAGCAAAGAAGGGGAAGGAACTACTTTTTCTGTTCGTATCCCATTGTCATATATTCCGTAGGAGGTGCCGGATGAAGAAAATATCAGGAGTACTTCTTCTGGCACTGCTGGTATGTGCGCTGCTTGTGGGCTGCAGCATAGAAACAGCACAGCCAAAGGAAGAAGACAGCAAATATAAGGTTTATTATCTGAATACAAACGAGACTGCACTTAAGAGTGAGCCTTATGAACCAAAAGAAGAAACAAAAGAATACATGGTCAAGGAACTTTTTCAGAAACTTGGAAACAAAGAAGCACCGGAGGACGCACTCAGTCTCCTTCCGGAAAATGTATCTGTGAATTCCTATGATCTTCAGGGAGAACTGCTGGTAATTGATTTCAGCAAAGAATATTCGGGAATGAGTAAAGTGAGGGAGGTTCTTACAAGAGACGGAATTGTTCAGACTTTTCTGCAGATTCCGGATATTGCGAAGATCCGTTTTACTGTTGCCGGTGAGAGTCTCAAAGACTCAAAAAACCAGGAAATCGGAGATATGACAGATGATACTTTTGTCAAATTATCCGGAAAAAGCGGAGATGATTACCGATGCGACACATTTACCCTGTATTTTGCAGACAAGAGCGGTAAAAGACTTCTGAAGGAAATCAGAACGGTATATTACAGAAGAACCCTTCCAAAAGAACGGGTAGTCCTTGAACAGCTTGCAAAAGGGCCTATGGATGAGAATCATTATGCGGCGATCCCGGAGAATACAATGGCGATCAGTGTGATAACTGCAGACAGGATATGTTATATTGATCTGAACCGTGAATTTCAGGATGCCGCGCTGGATGTGGCAGAAAACATTTCTGTCTATTCTGTGGTAAATTCCATTGTAGATTCCTGTGAGGCAGATAAGGTTCAGATCTCCATAGAAGGAAACAGTGGAGGAAACTTCAGAAAAAAACTGCCGTTATACAAATTTTATGAAAAAAATCAGGATATTGTGCTCCCGGATGAGGACAAAAAATCCTGACCTATATTTATAACAGAGGGAAAGAGGAATGCGTAAAAGACCAATGTGCTGTATATGCGTGTTCCTGATGCTGTGTCTGTGTATCCTGGATCTGGCAGGGATTTCGATCATAAGAGGAAATCCTCTGCCGGACAAGGTTCAGGAATGGATAAGGACACATCCATCAGCTGTTATCTGCGGGGAGATACAGCGGTGTCAGGATACGGAATATTCTCTTTCTGTCTATCTTAAACAAGTCGGTCTGACATATCAGTCAGAAAAAATTCCCATCAGAAATATAAGAGTATTTTTAGATAAAGATTCCGGAGAAAATCTGCGGACGGGTATGATCATTCAGGTCAGAGGTGAGCTGGAACGGATTTCTGCGCCCGGAAACCCGGGAGAATTCAACGCACAGCAGTTTTATGCCTGTCAGGGAATCTATTATTTTATGAAAAACGGAGTTATACAAAAAAAGAGCAGAACCTATTCGATATATGGTCAGTTTCTGACAGAGATTTATGAGAAGATTAGAGAAATACTGCAAGAGGCTGCAGGAGACGATGCAGGAATTTATCAGGCAATGCTTCTTGGAGAAAAAAACAGTCTGGATGAAGAACTGAAAATGAGGTACCAGATGGCAGGGATAGTGCATGTTCTGGCAATATCGGGACTTCATATCAGTGTACTTGGTATGGGACTGTTTTCACTTCTTAAGAAGCTTTCGCTGGGGAATGTATGGGCGGGACTGCTCTCCCTGAGTGTGATGCTGCAATATGGAATGCTGACAGGCGGCAGTGTATCTGCGATGCGCGCGGTATGTATGTTTGTGCTTGCGATTGGAGCGAGGATCCTGGGGAGAAGCTACGATCTTCTTACGGCTCTTTCAGCATCTGCAATCCTTCTGCTGGTCAATACGCCGGCATATCTGTACAGCAGCAGTTTCCTGCTTTCGTTCGGAGCAGTGGCAGGTCTGGGAATAGCAGCCCCCATTTTGGACAGGCTGGTGGACTGTGAGAATGGGGGAATCAAAATAATCATTTCATCCTTTGCTGTGCAGTTGATGACACTGCCTGTTATTCTTCGCGTGTATGGAGAAGTATCGGTGCTGGGGCTTGTCCTGAATCTGGTCATTCTTCCGACGGTGAGCGTGGTTCTGACCTGCGGACTTGTCTGCAGTGTGGTTGGATTTTTCAGCATCCGTGTGGCAGGAATTATGTTGATTCCCGGAAATCTTCTGCTTCTGCTCTATGAAAAACTTTGTGTGCTGGCCGGGAAAATTCCGTTCTGCACATGGATCGGAGGAGCACCGGAGATCTGGAGATGTGTTGTGTATTATGGAATCCTGGCAGGTGGTCTCTGGTATGCTTCAAAGATGTCGAAAAAAAGAAAATATAATCAAAAAAGAATTCTGCCGTGCTGCATATGCTGTGGGATTCTTCTGCTGGGTGTTCTGTTTCTTGGATTCCGACAGAGAAATATTCTTTCAATAAGCTGCCTGGATATAGGTCAGGGAGATGGAATCGTGATACAGCTTCCGGGAGGAAAGAATATCATGGTGGATGGGGGAAGCAGCAATAAGAAAAATATTGCATCGTATCAGCTTCTTCCTTATCTCAAAAATCAGGGAATCTCAGTGATCGATGCCATACTGATCTCCCATACAGACGCCGACCATATAAGCGGGGTGCAGGAACTGATGGACTTAAAAGAAAAACAGCTTACAACGCTGCACATAAAGAATCTGCTGCTCCCGGAGTGGAAAACGCAGGATGCGGTTTACTGTAAACTGGAAGAACAGGCAGAGAGAGCAGGGATAAAAGTGCTGAAGCTGCATCAGGGACAGAGATTTTCCTTTGGGAATACTTCGATAGAAATTCTGTCACCGGAAGTCGGAGCTGAAGGAGAGGATGTAAATGAAGATGGAATCGTGATGGAACTTCGACATGGAGAGTTTCGGGGACTTTTCACAGGTGATATCGGAGCTGAGACAGAGAAAAAATTGCTGGATCTTTTGGATGACGTGGGTTTTCTTAAGGTGGGACATCACGGGTCGCGTTATTCGACATGTCAGGAGTTTCTGGATCGGATCAGACCGGAGCTCGCGGTGATCTCCTGCTCTGATTCAAATACATATGGACATCCTTCCCCGGAAACAACAGAAAGACTGGATAAGAATGGAATAAA
>CAKRTP010000150.1 GCA_934402155.1 uncultured Blautia sp.
TTATGGGATATTAGCTCAGTTGGTAGAGCACTTGACTTTTAATCAAGTTGTCCGGGGTTCGAATCCCCGATGTCTCACTTGAAACACTATCATATAATGATAGTGTTTTTTATTACATAAGAGTAATCATTCGACTTCGCGGATATGGCGGAATTTATAGTTCTTGAACACCAGTTCAAGATCAGGCAGACGCCGGGCGATATTTTATCGACCGTTTTGTCTGGCAATTCCGTTTACATATTTAGATATACTCAAGCGGATATGGCGGAATTGGCAGACGCGCCAGATTTAGGTTCTGGTGTTTATGACGTGCAGGTTCAAGTCCTGTTATCCGCACTCAAAAAGTGCCGGGGAACTTAATCAGTTCCCTGGCACTTTTCTGCTTTGTTATAAGTATTTAAGTTCGACTGTCAGTTTGCCGTTGTCATCCGTCTCCATAATCGCGTAGCTTGGCTTCCTGCCCCTCTGTCGGGGATAGGTAAGACTTCCCGGATTAACAGCCATAATACCGCCTATATCCTCCAGAAACGGCTTGTGTGTATGTCCGAAAAGGACAACATTACAGCCGCAGGCCCTGGCTTCATCTGCAACTCCTGAAGCATCCATGGAAACACCGTAGTAATGACCGTGTGTAACAAAAATACGGTTCTTTTCCACTTCTACAATCTCTTCTCTCGGAAGGTCTGAGAAAAAATCGTTATTTCCTGATACAATATAGCAGGGACATTCTGCAAGAGCTTCTATAAAGAACTCTCTGCCTTCTACATCTCCACAATGGATCAGCATATCAAACGGTGTTTCCTGCATAACAACCTGTTCCAGATTTTCATCTCTGCCATGGGTATCGCTGACTACAAGGATTTTCATCGAAGTACATCCTTAATAGCACGCAGAGCCTTCCCTCTGTGGCTGATCTTGTTCTTCTCTTCCATGGAGAGTTCTGCGGAGGTACATCCATATTCCGGAAGATAAAAAATCGGATCATAACCAAAACCGTTCTCTCCGCATTCCTCGTATCCGATTCTTCCCTCCATCGCTTCTCTCACAACCCTGACGCTTCCATCCGGAAAAGCAGCTGCGATTGCACAGACAAATCTTGCAGTTCTTTTTTCGTCCGGAACTCCCTCAAGTCGTTCGATCAGTTTTGCGTTTTTGATGTGATAGGAAGTATCCTCTCCCATATAACGTGCAGAATAAATTCCCGGTTCCTTATTCAGATAATCGATCTCCAGTCCCGAGTCATCCGCAAGAACAATTTCACCTGTCAGATCACAGATCGCTTTTGCCTTGATCTGTGCATTCTCTTCGAAAGTCTCTCCGTCTTCCACAATATCAGCATGGATTCCGGCATCTTTTAAGGAAAGAAGCTCAATATCAAGATCTCCGAGGATCTTGCGGATTTCTTTCATTTTTCCCTCATTTCCTGTAGCAAAGATCACTTTTTTCATATTAGTCATTTCTCCTCTTCGGCGGCTTCGGACCAAGGAACTGATAATAGTAAGTCTTCAGCATGCCATTATAAATTTTGCGGTTTTTGTCTGCTTTTTTGCCAATATCATTTTCTGTGTGATCATAGGATGTGATCAGATACATGGACCATTTATCCAGTCGGCGGAAGCTCTCTCCGATCTCTCTGTAAAGCGCCGGAAGTGCTTCTTTTTCTTCCAGACGTTCTCCATATGGCGGATTTGTGATGATAAATCCATACGGCTTCGGATGACTCAGATCTCTGACTGCTCTCTGCTGAAAATGGATCAGTTTATCCACTCCGGCCATCTTTGCATTGGAACGGGCCGCCTTGAGTGCTTCCGGATCAATATCATAACCCTGAATGTCCGTTTCAACGTCAAGATTCACTCGATCCTGAGCCTCTTCCAGTGCGTCATACCAGCATTTGCGCGGAACAAGATGCTTCCAGTCCTCCGCAAGAAAAGAACGGTTCATTCCCGGTGCCATATCCGCTGCCATCATTGCTGCCTCGATCGGGAAAGTTCCACTTCCACAGAAAGGATCAACAAGAATCCTGTCTTTGTTCCATGGTGTCAGCATGATCAGCGCAGAAGCCAGTGTTTCCGTGATAGGAGCCTTGACCGTCATCTGACGGTATCCGCGTTTATGCAGAGAAACACCGGAAGTATCAATTCCTATTGTTGCCACATCCTTCATAAAAGCAACACGGATCGGAAAACTTGCTCCGTCTTCCGGAAACCATGAAATTCCATAGACGCTCTTAAGTCGTTCTACGATCGCCTTTTTCATGATCGACTGAATATCTGACGGACTGAACAGGGCACTTTTTACGGAATTTGCCTTTGCCACCCAGAATTTGCCATCCTTCGGAATATATTCCTCCCACGGAATTGCCTTTGTCTTCTCAAACAGTTCATCAAAAGTCACTGCCTTAAATTCTCCTGTCTTGAGAAGAATACGTTCTGTGGTGCGAAGGAACATATTTGCCTGTGCAATCCCTTCCGCATCTGCCAGAAAAGTAACTTTTCCGTCTTCTACTTTGCTGATCTCATATCCCAGATCCAGAATTTCACGTTTGAGTACCGCTTCCATACCAAAATGACAGGGTGCGATCAGTTCCATATATTTCATGCAAGCCTCATTTCCTTGATGATATTTCCATCAAAATCTTTAATTGTAAATACTTTGTCTTCCAGTACCGCATAAGTCGGTGGATTTCCCTCCTTCGGAATAGACACAGAACCCGGATTCAGAAGAATGTAGCCTTCTCTCTGCTCTGCCTTAAGAACATGTGTATGACCGTGAATAAGGATATCTCCCTCCCTGAATGGCGGAAGATTGTTTTCATTGTAGACATGTCCATGTGTGGCATAAAAAGTCAGTCCGTCAATTGCCAGAATACAGTAATCTGCCATCACCGGAAAGTTCAGAACCATCTGATCCACCTCTGCCTCACAGTTTCCACGAACCGCATAAATTTCATTCTTCATGTCATTGAGCATTGCAATCACTTCTTTAGGTGCATATTCTTTTGGAAGATCGTTCCTTGGTCCATGATAAAGCAGATCCCCCAGCAGAACCAGTCGTTCTGCTTTTTCTTCTTTGTATGCTGCCAGCATTTTGCGACAGAAAAATGCTGAACCATGTACATCTGATGCAAACATATATTTCATAATAATTTCTCCTGTTCAGTTTTTTTCAGTATATCATTCTTTTAGTCTACTTTCAAAACATTTCCGCATTCCTGATATTCTTCCGGGATCTTCTCTGTCAGAATATGCATCTGTGCAAATTCTCCAAAAGTCACGGAACTGACCTGCCCAAACTTGGAACCATCTGCAAGAACATAGGCATCTCTGCACTGTCTGACTGCCATTTCCTTTACAAGTGCCTCATTTGTATCCGGTGTGGTAAAGCCTTCTCTCTTTGTGATCCCGTTCGTCCCAAAGAAACCTTTTGTAAAATGATACATTGAAAGCATTTTGATAGCCTGGCTTCCGACAACTGCCTCTGTGGAGCTTTTGAGTTCTCCTCCGATCAGAAAAACCTGTATTCCCATCTTGGCAAGTCTCTGGGCATGAGAGACCGCATTTGTCACAAAGGAGGCTTTTGTCCCTTCCAGATGTTCCAGCATCAGACCTGTAGTCGTCCCTGCATCCAGATAAACAAAATCATCCGATGCTATCAGTCCGGCAGCATATTCTGCGATTTTTTCTTTTTCTTTTTTGTTCAGTTCTGCCTTTTGCGCTACTGTCGGTTCATAGGCAGTTACTTTGCGGTCCAGTACTACCGCCCCTCCAAATACTTTTGTCAGTCTTCCGGCCTTATCAAGAGCTGTAATATCTCTTCGTACTGTGGACTCAGATGTATCAAGGATATCTTTTAATTCTGTCACAGTAATACTTCTCTTTTTCTCCAGAAGTTTCAGGATAATTTCATATCTTTGTTCTGTAAGCATATCTA
>CAKRTP010000151.1 GCA_934402155.1 uncultured Blautia sp.
TAGAGGAGCTGATTGAGGGTTTCAATTGATTCATTGTCTTCTACGATGATGGAGATTACTGCTACTCTTGTGTCCATATAAGACCTCCTGTCCTGATTCACAATTCTTCAATTTGTTGTTTATTTGCAACTGTATATCACATAGCAAACTGCCTGAGTAGAAAACTGGATTGAACTGACGGTAAACGGAGATTTCGTCGAGAGTTATGTGCTAGCTGCTGTCACCGAGCGCACTGTCTGAGGCGAAGCCGAGTTTGCGCGAATGACAGCAAATAAGCGCACATAACGAACAGAAATCGCAGTGTGTCAGGAAACCAGTTTTCTATCTCGAGGCAGTTATCTATGAATATATTTTGCAAACTTTTAAATCAACAAATTCTCGGCAGCAGTTCCCCTCCTGGCTGGGGAAGGAGTGCCTGTGTTCCGATCTCAGTAGTCATGACTACTTTTCCGGGCTGATCGGAAGTGACTTCTCCTATAATGGCTGCGTTCCCGGAGTAAGGACACTGGCGGAGTGTCTCGACGATTTTCTCTGCCTCGGCTTTCGGTGCCATGATCACCATACGGCCTTCGCATGCAAGATAAAGTGGTTCCAGGCCGAGCATTCCGCAGACGCCCTTAACTTCCGGCGCAACCGGAACAGCTGCTGCATCAAGACGGATCCCCACATTGCTCTGTCCTGCGATCTCATAAAGAACAGTGCCTACACCGCCGCGGGTAGCATCACGGATCACATGAAGGTCATGTGTAGTCTTCATCACTGCTTCTACCGTGTTCCAGAGAGGAGCACAGTCGCTGGTGACATCTGCCTCTATTCCAAAATCTTCTCTCGCAAGGAGAATCGTACATCCATGTCTTCCTACATCGCCAGTCACAATGATCGCATCTCCTGGTCTGGCAAGAGTTCCGCCGACCTTTACACCTTCTTCAATCTGTCCCATTCCTGTCGTTGTAATAAAAACTCCATCTACCTGACCTTTTCCGGCTACCTTGGTGTCACCGGACACGATATGTACACCTGCTTCTGCCGCTGTTTTTTCCATTGCTGCTGCGATTTCTTCCAGTTTTTCCATCGGAAATCCTTCTTCAATGACAAATGCACAGGTCAGATAAAGAGGTTTTGCCCCCATACATGCCAGATCATTGACCGTGCCGCAGATAGAAAGCTTTCCGATATTTCCTCCCGGGAAGAATGCCGGTGAGACGATGAATCCATCCGTGGAAACTGCCATTTTTCCTGCCGGCGGAGTCAATACTGCCGCATCGTCCGCAGTCAGATCCGGATTGGCAAAATGTGCCGCAAAAATCTGGTCGATCAGTTCAGAGGTCTGCCGACCTCCTGCTCCATGTGCCATAGTTACTGTTTTATCTTTTAAAGTGCTCATAAGATCATCCTCTTTTCTATCATATCTTTCGACATAGTTATGCCCTGTTTTACTGATTGACCCGACAATTATTTACAATCTCCATACGCATAATATGCCGAACATGCACCTTCATTTGAAACCATACAGGCGCCTACAGGATGCTGCGGGGTACATACTTTTCCAAACACTTTGCAGTCGGATGGTTTACATTTTCCCTGCAGAACATCGCCGCATCTGCATGCCGGATTCGCTTTTCCCTGAATCGCCGGAATGCTGTATTTCTTTCTTGCATCAAACGTGCTCCACGCTTCTTTGAGCTGAACGCCTGACTTTGGAATCATCCCAAGACCTCGCCACTCGCTGTCACAGGCTTCTGTCATTTCATCTGTAAGCTGCTGTGCTTCTCTGCTTCCTTCCGGCTTTACAACTCTTGGATAACAGTTTACAAAGAATGGTTTTCCCTCCTGAAATTTCACCAGTGAAACTGCCAGTGCCGTGAGCAGTTCTTTTGCCGTAAATCCGGCAACTACTCCACTTACCCCCTCATTTACCAGAGCTTCACAGAGTTCTGTTCCTGTGATGGCATTGACATGTCCCGGATACAGAAAGACATCGGCACTCCCTTTCAGTGCTTCGTACGCCTGTGGCATAGTCTTGTTTGCCATCAGAAGTGAATAATTGGAAAGGCCATCTTTCTCTGCCTGCTTCACAGAAAGACACTCTGCCGGAGTTGTTGTTTCAAACCCCACTGAGAGGAAAACCACCTGCTCTTCTGGATGTTCAAGAGCATATTTTTCGGCATCTGCAGGAGAATATACGATCCGGATCTTTGCTCCCTTTTCTCTTGCTCCTGCAAGGCTCATCTTTGTTCCGGGCACACGCACCAGATCACCGAAGGTACAGATCGTCACTCCTTTTTCCAGTGCAAGCCACACTGCCTCATCAATAAATCCAACCGGCGTCACACAGACCGGACATCCCGGTCCTGAGATCAGTTCTACCTGCGGCGGCAGAAGCTTACGGATTCCCAGTCTGAAGATTTCATGAGTATGTGTTCCACAGACTTCCATAATACGGACTGCCGGACCGTCATAATTCTCTATGATCTCCCTCGCCGTTCTTTTTTTCTCTTCTCCCATTACAGCAGTTCCTCCATCAGCTGATCTGTTTCATCCTCATCTTCGTCTGTGATCTTTGCGATCGCCACGCCTGCATGAACCATCACATAATCACCTGGTTCCAGATCCTCAAGAAGCTGTGCGGAAACCTCTCTTTTGGCTCCGCCAGCATCCACAACTGCTGTTCCTTCACTGATTTTTACTACCTTTGCTGATAATCCTACACACATGTAAATACCTCCCTGATTCTCTCTATATAAGCAAGTCCCACTGCTTTTTGCAGCTGAAGCAGAGAACTTGTCTGATTTGGTTAACTGGTCATTTGTTCCGTACTTTTCGGTAAAGATATGCCATCGCATATACCGCCTGTCCAAGTGCGATACCGCCGTCATTTGGCGGAACAAGCTGGTGTTTCAGCACCTCAAATCCACTATCTCTCAGCATATGATCTGTAAGTTCCAGAAGCAGCTGATTCTGAAAAACTCCTCCGCTCAATGCAGCCTTATTGCAGCCTCTTTTCTCCCTGATCTGCACACAGGTTTCTGTGATCTGACGGGCAAGTTCTTCATGGAAAAAATATGCCAGTCTGCCCGGCGCTTCACCATTTAATCTCTGATCCAGAATGGTTCTGATCAGTCCTTCTGTATTAAGAAGTATCCTGCCCTCTGTATCTGTCACTCTGTCGTCTGTCCTCTTCTGATTTTTCTGTATTTCAGGCTGTTCTTTCTGCCTATATTCTTCTGCTGCAAATTCCAGTGCCATGGAAGCTTCACCCTCAAATGTAGATTCCCTGCGGATTCCAAGGATCGCACTCACTCCGTCAAAAAGCCTTCCTGCACTGGTGGACATTACTGCATTGATCTTGCGGTCTGACATGGCAAACTGTACGTTTGCTTCCTGCTTCGTGCAAAGTTCCAGCTTTTCTATGATCTCAGCCGCTTTTTCTCTGTCACCCGTCATTCCATAGATCAGCGATACTGCGATCCTCCAGCCCTCTCTGGAAGAAGCATCCCCTCCGATCTGCAAAAACGGCATCACACTTCCCAGCCGCTCAAACCCATTCATATCTGACAGAAGGATTTCTCCTCCCCAGATACTTCCATCGGTTCCATATCCGGTGCCGTCAAACGATACACCGATCACCTGATCTGCACAGTCATTCTCCGCCATACAGGACAGTATGTGTGCATAATGATGCTGTACTTTGAGTACCGGAAGTCCAAATTCTTCTGCAACCATCACTGAATTATAACGCGGATGCATGTCACAGCAGACGATTTCCGGCTCCACTTCCAGAAGAGTTTCCAGGCGTCCGACTGTCTCCCTGAGTGCCTTGACTGTACGCAGATCTTCCAG
>CAKRTP010000152.1 GCA_934402155.1 uncultured Blautia sp.
GAGTTCAATACCACACTTCTTCCTGTCATTCCGATCAAAGCACTGACAAAAGAGGATGTCAAGGGCAGAAAGAAAGATGAGATCAAACACGAGATCAAGGAAAAAGCAGTCAAGCTTTACGAAGACAAAGAAGCAGAGTTCCCGGAAGCAGAGCAGCTTCGTGAGCTGGAGCGCGTTGTCCTTCTGAAATGTATCGACAGTAAGTGGATGGATCACATCGATGATATGGAAATCCTCCGCCAGGGTATTGGTCTTGTCGGATACGGTCAGAGAGATCCGGTTGTAGAATACAAGATGAGTGCTTATGAGATGTTCAACGGCATGATCAGCGCGATCCAGGAAGATACTGTCCGCATGCTGTACCATGTCCATGTAGAGCAGAAGGCAGAGCGTGAGCAGGTTGCCAAGGTCACAGGAACCAACAAGGATGATTCTGCAGGCAGGGCACCGGTTCAGCGTAAAGAAGAGAAAGTTTATCCAAACGATCCATGCCCGTGCGGAAGCGGCAAGAAATACAAACAGTGCTGCGGACGTAAATTAATGAAAGCATAACAAAGCACAAAATAAAAGAGAACTGTCCACAGACAGTATTCTTCAGTGAGTAATTATAACAGAAGAGCTGCACATCACCGGTTTTCCGGAAGATGTGCAGCTCTTCTGCGTTCGACTTAAATTAAAAAAATCTGGCAATCTCGTCCAGCTCTTTACGTGGCGGGCGTTTTGGTGATTCATCTGCTTTGCCAACTGCGATAACAGCTACGATGGTCTCTGTATCCGGAATGTCAAGAATCTCGCGGAGCTTATCTGCTTCACGAAGTCCCATGATCAGGGTAGAAAGTCCCATATCTGCAGCTTTGAGAATCAGATTTTCGTTCTGAAGGCCAAGATCGTAACAACCCCATCCATTTCCAAGTTCATTGTCAGCAGTGCCATCTTTCTGGAAACCGGCGCGGTCATGTACAAAAGTTGTCACGATCAGTGCAGCGTTTTCGGATTTCTCAGCATTTCTCGCACCCGGAAGGCAGGTTGCACGGATTCTGTCAACCATTTCTCTGGAGAGAACACAGTAGTAACGGCCTGTTTCTGAGTTCTTCCAGGATGGTGCCTCCTGTGCCGCACGGATCAGAGCTTCCATCTGTTCTCTGGTCACTTCGCTGTCAGCAGCGTATTTGCGGATTGTTCTTCTGGTTTCTATCAATTTCTGAAATTCCATGATAAAGTCCTCCTCTGATGTTTTGTAAGATAAAATTCAGGAATGTACAGATATTCCTGCTTTGGTATAGCATTAGTTTAACACAGCGAAGAGTACACTTCAATAAAAAACAAAATGTGGATTTATGCATATTTTTTTGAAAAACCTCTTTACAAACCACATAAAACAATATATAATGCACTCATAAACAAAGAAAAACCACATAAAAATAAAATAAACCAGAAACAAAACCACAAATCGTATAAACAGACAGGAGTGTATAATAATGAAAATTCTTGAATCCAAATTTGTAAAAGGCTTTATCAAAATGGCAGATGACGGTTATCAGCAGGGATGGCATGAGAGAAACGGCGGTAACTTAAGTTATCGTCTGAAACCGGAAGAAGTAGAGATGATCAAGCCGCGACTGAACGCACCGGGAGAATGGGAAGAAATTGGTGTGGAAGTTCCGGGTCTGGCAGGAGAATTTTTCCTTGTGACAGGAAGCGGCAAATATTTCCGAAACATCATCGTAGACCCGGAAGTATGTCTGGCAATCATCGAACTGGATGAAACCGGAACCAGATACAGAATCCGCTGGGGACTTGTTGAGGGCGGCAGACCGACCAGTGAGCTTCCGACTCATCTGATGAACCATGAAGTAAAGAAGAAACTTACCAACGGAAGACATCGTGTTATCTATCATGCACATACCACAAATGCCATCGCACTGACCTTTGTTCTTCCGCTGGATGACAAGGTATTTACAAGAGAACTCTGGGAATCCGCAACAGAGTGTCCGGTCGTATTTCCGGATGGTGTCGGTGTCATCGGATGGATGGTTCCGGGCGGAAGAGAGATTGCCATTAAGACAGCAGAACTGATGAAGAAATATGATGTTGTCATCTGGGCACATCATGGAATGTTCTGCTCCGGAGAGGACTTTGACCTGACCTTTGGTCTGCTTCATACAGTAGAGAAATCAGCTGAGATCCTTGTCAAGATCCTTTCCATGACACCACATAAACTTCAGACGATCACACCGGACAACTTCCGCGCACTGGAAAAAGATTTCCATGTAAATCTTCCGGAAGAATTTCTGTATGACAAAGAAGATCAGAAAAAATGATCATCGCTGTGTAGGAACTGTGCCGAACTGTTTCTTGTAGGCACGGACAAACGTGGTATAATCCTGGAATCCGCTTTGCAGGGAGGCTTTCATGACAGGAGTTCCCTGAGCGATCAGAGATCGGGCATAAAGCAGGCGTTTACTGACAATATAGCTGTGGATCGTGTAGCCGGTTTCTTGTTTGAATTTTCTCATTATATGATATTTGCTGAAGAAAAATCTCTCGGCCAGATGGTCGATTGACAGATTTGATGATAAATTTCGATTAATATATTTCACAAGCTGCTCCACCTGGGAGTCCGAAGAGTAGGATTTCTGGTCTGGAGCAGTACTGCTTTTGAGAAAAATTCTGTTGATATAGATCATAAGCTGCGTAAAAAGTGCTTCACTGAGAATGGAATCACCAAACTGTTTGTTATGCAGGGCATGTTCAATCTCAGGAAGAAGATCACGGATCTTTTCCTGAAGAGCGGAGTCCAGGCGAATGAGATTGAAACTTCGGTCGTTGGCCCTTTGAAAGCAGGTATTAAGTTCCGGGTGTGAGAGGTCATCACGGATCCAGAAAATATAGCGTTCATACTGTACAGAAGGATCGATTTCAGGCTTGTGGATCGCACCCTGACTGACAAGAAGAATATCCTGTGGCTTGAGGTGATAAGCTTTTCCTTCTATATGATAGGTGACTTTGCCCGAGACAAAGACGATGATCTTGTGAAAATCATGATAATGCCATTCAAATTCCCGGTCAGTACGGTCATTGATGTGAAACAGACGGAAATCTTCTTTGAGGTATCCGGCTTTGGCAAGGGAATACTGAGAATAATCCATAAAATTTCCTCCGGTATGCAGTATGTTTGTATGTTATGAACTCAGTTTACAGGATGAACGCATTTTTTGCAATGTATATCGCAATTTATGCTATATACATTGTAAAAAATAGTTTATATACTGGAAATATCGAATAGTTGAGAGACAGCAGAGGCTGTGATAACAGATGTAAGCTATAATATAAGCAAAGCAAAGCGGGAGGGCATGACAATGACAGACTGCATTACAATGATAAAATATCAGGGACTTGGAAATGATTATCTGGTACTCGATCCAAATAAAAATCATGTACAGCTTCAGGGCAAGAAAATCGCGCTGATGTGCCAGAGAGGTTTCGGACTGGGAGCAGATGGTGTTCTGTACGGACCTGTGGAGATTAATGGAAAAATGGGCGTGCATATTTATAATTCCGATGGAAGTGAAGCGGCGATCAGCGGAAATGGAGTCTGTATTTTTGCAAAATATCTTCTCGACCATGAATATGTCAAGGAGAAAAAATTTGAGCTTGAAACTTTGTCAGGCTCCATCGAAGTGGAGTGCCTGAACAGCCGTGCCACGGAATTTCGCGTAAATATGGGAAAGGCATCTTTCCTTTCCAGAGAGATTCCCGTGACTGGTGAGATCCGGGAAGTGATAAACGAAGAGTTCAC
>CAKRTP010000153.1 GCA_934402155.1 uncultured Blautia sp.
GACGGAAGCCTCCGATCTGGAAAGCGTGAAAGAAAGAATCTTTTCAGATTTCTGAAAAAGAAATTAGATCAAATAAAGTCTTATAAAAAACGTTGCATTAAGTGAAATGACTATTTCATTTTCTGCAACGTTTTTATTATATGATAAAAATTTTTTTCATTTTTGATTCTTTTGTCAATGGAATTTCAGAAAAAAGATGGTTACAATAAGGACAGTTGAAAAACACGTAAACAAGAAAAAGAATTGCAGAGAAATCAGGAGGAAATGACAATGAAAGTTGGATTTATTGGTCTTGGAATTATGGGTAAACCGATGTGCAAAAACCTGATGAAAGCAGGTTATGAGATGGTTGTTACCACACACAATAAAGAAACTCTGAAAGAAATGGAAGCACTTGGTGCCAAAACTGTTACATGTGGTCGTGAAGTGGCAGAAGAGGCAGATGTTATTATTACCATGCTTCCGAACTCTCCACAGGTAAGAGAGGTTGCTCTTGGTAAAGGCGGAATTCTGGAAGGAGCCAGAGAGGGAAGCGTCCTGATCGATATGAGTTCCATTGATCCTACCGAAAGTAAGGCTATCGCAGCAGAGCTTGCAAAGAAAGGTGTGGATATGCTTGATGCACCGGTATCCGGTGGAGAACCAAAAGCAATCGACGGAACTATTTCTGTAATGGTCGGCGGCAAAAAAGAAACATTTGACAAATACTATGATCTTCTGATGGCTATGGCAGGTTCTGTTGTATATGTTGGACCAATCGGATCCGGAAACGTTGCAAAGCTTGCAAACCAGATCATTGTTGCTGTAAACATTGCAGCAGTTTCAGAAGCACTCACACTGGCAAAAAAAGCAGGAACAGATCCGGAGCTTGTATATCAGGCAATCCGTGGCGGACTTGCAGGATCTACAGTACTTGATGCAAAGGCTCCTATGATGATGGACAGAAATTTCAAACCGGGATTCCGTATTGAACTTCATATCAAGGATCTGAACAATGCTTTAAATGCCGGACATGCAGTAAGTGCAGCCCTTCCGCTGACAGGAGAACTGATGGAGATCATGCAGTCTCTCAAGGCTGACGGACTTGAAAAAGAAGACCATTCCAGCATCGTGAAATTCTATGAAAAAATGTCAAATGTAACCGTTACAAGAGACTAATATTAGTATATAATAGTGTCAGACTTTTGCTGAACCAAAACGTAACACGAAAAAGCCTCGACAGGTCTGCCATGAGCCTGCCGGGGCTTTTTGCTAAGGAGGATTTATGTCAAAAATTGCAATTTTACTTCCAAAAGCATATATGCTGGAGCAGGCAAGACGTGTGATTGAGGATGATAAACTGGACATTGATATTCTGAAAGTGATCAAAACGTCAGATTCTGTTTATGAGGCACGTCAGGCGGTAGAACTTGGTGCCGAGGTGATACTTGCGCGAGGCGTTCAGGCTGCATTTATCAGACAGTATACAAACATCCCTGTTGCAGAACTGACACTGACCGGTCAGGAGATCGGACTTATGATCACCAGTGCCAAAAAGAAGATACCGGACAAAAAACATCCGCGTATTGCACTGATCGGCTTCAGAAATATGTTCAGTGATATGACCTATGCAGATGAACTGTTTGATGTGAAACTGAAATTTTATGAGATCACAGCAATTGAGCAGGCAGCAGAAAAAGTAAACCTTGCCATCGAGGAAGGTGCAGATATCCTGATGGGAGGAGACACGGTAAATGCACTGGCCGCTCAGAGAGGATTTCCGGGACAGTTTATTGATTCCACAGAGGAATCCATACGGTCAGCTATTGCCGTTGCCAGAAAGATGATAGAGACTGCAGAAGCAGAAAAGAATTATATTGCACAGTTTGAGACGGTCCTTGATAATTCTTACAATGGCATTCTGGAAATTGATGAGACCAAAAAAATCCGCATTGTTAACAAAGCAGGCGAAGAGCTTTTTCGCAAAAAAGCAGAGCAGCTTCAGGAAACCAGCCTGGAAAAGGTGTTGCCGGAGCTGGAGCAGAGATATATAGATGAGGTTCTGGACGGAAGAAGAGACGCATTTATGACATCAATCTATGTTTGTGGAATGCCGATGATGATCACAGCAGCTCCGATCCAGTATGAAAACCGCATCCGGGGAGCCATCATTTCCATATACAGAAATACATCTGTTCGCAAAAATGCGAATACAGATGAGCTTCGGTCACATTATCTGAAAGGCTATGTTGCCCGTGCACATTTTTCTGATCTGCGTATTACGAGTAAGGAAATGGAATACTGCGTAGAACTGTCTAAGATGTATGCACTTTCAAAACGTCCGGTTCTGATCCTGGGAGAAGAAGGCACAGAGAAGGAAGTTCTGGCTCAGTGTATCCATAATAACAGTTCCTACAAAGCAGGTCCCTTTGTGACGATCAACTGCAGTGGCATGACGGAGCAGATGCAGATGGAACGTATTTTTGGAGCTCCGAATGCAGAGGATGAAAGTGTGCGAAAGGGAGCTCTTGCGATCGGAGATCTGGGAACGATCCTGATTTCTGAAATCGAGAAGCTGTCACCGGTCTGCCAGTACAGGCTGTATCGTGCAATCCGTTATGATTCCCTGATCCAGAACGATCTCGAGAGGAGCCAGACGCTGGACAATCGCATCATTACAACGACAACGGCTGATCTTTATAAATATGTACAGGAGGGAAAATTCAGAGAAGATCTGTATTATTTTCTGAATGGACTTGTGGTAGAGATTCCACCGCTTCGGAAACGTCAGGAGGATATCCGTGCGATCGTGGAGGAGAGCCGGGTGAAATTTACAAGACGATATGCCAAATTTCCACGGATCGCAGAGGACGCAATGGAAACGATGCTCTCTTATCCGTGGCCCGGAAATGAAATTCAGCTGGAAACATTCTGTGAGAGAATGATGCTGACGACGCCAAAAAAGACCATCACAAGTGACTTCGTGCAGTTTTTGCTGGATGATCTTTATCCGGCACAGGAGCGTAAGCTGGAAGATGGTACGACTGTGATCTATCAGCATCCGGAGGCGGCACGCCTCACAGAACTGTTGGAAAAACATCACGGAAACCGTTCTGCTGTGGCAAAAGAACTGGAGATCAGCACGACAACTTTGTGGCGTCGAATGAAAAAATACGGCGTGATCAATAAATATGATTTAACATAAGGAGAACAGACTATGGCTATTCATATTATAGAAGAGGCAAATCGCTGCCTGAACTGCAAGAAACCAAGATGTATGGAAGGCTGTCCGGTGCATACACCGATTCCTCATATCATACAGATGTTCAAGGAACATCAGGTGATGGAGGCAGGAAAAGAACTGTTCCAGAATAATCCAATGTCTGTGATCTGTTCCATTGTCTGTGACCATGAGCAGCAGTGTGCAGGCCACTGTGTACTTGGTAAAAAAGGAAATCCGGTTCATTTTTCCAGTATCGAAACTTATATCTCCGATACCTATCTGGATCGTATGAAAATTGAGATCCCGGAGGAAAAGAAAAAACCAGTCGCTGTGATCGGAGCCGGTCCGGCAGGTCTGACAGTTGCAATCATTTTGGCACAGCATGGATATAAAGTAACGATCTTTGAACAGCAGGATAAGATTGGCGGGATCACACGCTATGGAATTCCGGAGTTCCGTCTGCCGAAATCAATTCTTGACCGTCTGGAAAAACAGATTCTTGCAATGGG
>CAKRTP010000154.1 GCA_934402155.1 uncultured Blautia sp.
GTTATCACACAGGGACTCTGGATCTGGAATGATTATTTCTATCCAATGGTATTTATTTCAAAGAAAGCACAGTATTCTCTTCCGGTAGGTATGCTTCAGTTCCTTGGTGACAAGGAAAACCCTGCCCAGTGGAATATACTGTTTGCAGCATGTGTACTCTGTGCACTGCCTCTGATCATTGTATTCCTTGCACTGCAAAGACAGTTTGTCAACGGAATCGCAGCAGGAGCAGTCAAAGGCTGATGCCTTATACAGAACTATATATGGGTCGGTATTTTATGCCGACCCATTGATTCTATAACGCAAAAACAATCTGCGGATAAAACGTAGAAAAATAAGAAAGGAAGTATTCCGGATGATTGAAAAAAAGAAAAAGAAGAGCATAAAGAATAATCTGGAGTACTTCTGGATGTACTATAAACTGCCATTTATAGCAGGGATGATCGTTGTCATTCTGGCACTGTATTTTCTGATCACAACACTGACCGCAAAGGAGACAGCCTTATCTGTCATGCTGATCGACTGTCACACGGAAATGAGTGGTGAAGAGATGGCAGAGAAATATATGGACTCAGCCGGGATTGATAAGAAAAAATATCAGGTACAGATACAGAACAATCTGATGTTTCAGGGAACGGATTCAGGAAGCTATTCTATGACAAGTCTTTCAAAATTTATGGCAGATATCGGAAGTGAACTTCTGGATGTGTGCGGCATGCTGAAAGAAGATTTTATTAAGTATGATGGTTCACAGACCTGGATGAATCTGCGCGAATGTCTGACAGACAAACAGATGGAAGAACTGAAAGACCGTCTTCTGATAACGGATGATGGAAGAGTGATCGGCATTCTTGCAGATGATCTTCCTGTCCTGCAGGCAGAGGAATGTTATACGAATAAAGAAACAGAAGCAGCAATCGGTATCATTTATAATGCACCGCATAAAGACGAAGCGGTAAAATATCTCCTGTATCTTGCAGGAGTCAAATAACAGGAGGTACAGAGCAATGGGAATTTTTTCACCGGATGGTGCACTGGCAAGGTTTTTGAATGCGCTTGGAAATCTGATCATACTGAATATCCTGACGATCATCTGCTGTATTCCAATCTTTACAGCAGGAGCAGCAATGACAGCTTTGTATACGATGGTCATGCGTATGGCCCGTAAGGAAGACGGAAAGATCATTTCAGAATATTTCAAAGCATTCAGAGCTAATTTTAAACAGGCAACCATTCTCTGGCTGATCTTTGGCGGGCTGATCGCATTCATGACATTTGATATCTGGCTCCTTCGTTCCATTACAGGAACTTTTGGAATGGTATACCGCGTGATCCTTTTTGTGATCATACTGATTTTTGCAATGGTATTGATCCATATTTTTGCAGTGCAGGCACGTTTTGACAATACTATAAAAAATACAGCAAAGAATGCACTGCTGTTCTGTGTGGGCAAGCTTCCACAGGCAGTTCTGATGCTGGTGCTGACACTGATTCCGGTGGCGCTTCTGACGGTATCTTACCGTTTCATTTCGGTGGATTTTCTGATCGGATTATCCGGACCGGCATATCTGGCAGCAATTTATTTTGCAGATCTTTTTAAAAATTATGAAGAGGTAGAGGAGGAAACAGTGAAATGAGAACCATTAAGACAAAACATTTTACTGGAACAACAGATAATACAGTAACCAAAAGAGAGCTGGACAACCGTAAGGTTGCCAGAAGAGCAGCGGCAGAAGGAATGGTACTCCTGAAAAATGAGGGGCAGCTTCTTCCACTCAAAGAGGGCAGTAAGGTAGTTCTTTATGGCGTAGGTGCGTCCAGAACAATTAAAGGTGGAACTGGTTCCGGTGATGTCAACGAACGTGAGACAGTCAGCATCTATCAGGGAATGAAAAATGCCGGATTTGAGATCACAACAGAAGACTGGATCAAGGATTATGATGAACAGTATCAGGCTGCCAGATATGCATGGCGAGATGAAATTGAGAAAAAAACAGCCAGTCTTGAGGATGAAGTAGTGGGATTTTTCAATGTGTATTCTACCACACCATTTCGTATGCCGGCAGGTGCATCTGTTACTAAAACTGATGCAGACGTTGCTATTTATATTCTCAGCCGTGTTGCGGGAGAAGGTGCAGACCGCTTTGACGAAGCAGGAGATTATTATCTGACAGAAGAAGAGAAAAAACAGCTCGCTGATATCTGTGGCATGTACAAACACGTAATTGTTGCAGTCAATACCGGTGGTCTGGCAGATCTTTCTTTTATGGATGAGTACAAAAATATCGAAGCACTTCTTCAGATCGTACAGCCTGGTATGGAAGCTGGAAATGCTTTTGCTGATATCATCAGCGGTAAAGTGACTCCGTCCGGTAAGATGACTGACAGCTGGGCATACAAGTATGAAGATTATCCGAACAGTAAAACCTTCTCTCATAACAATGGAAATGTGGATAAAGAGTATTACACAGAAGGGCTGTATGTGGGTTACCGCTATTTTGACAGCTTTGATGTTCCAGTAAGATATGGATTTGGTTATGGACTTTCTTATACAACATTTGAAACCAAAGTACTTTCAGCGGTACTTAAAGACAATAAGATCATTGTGGAGACAGAGACCACTAACACAGGAAATACATACAGTGGAAAAGAAGTTGTACAGCTGTATGCAACCTGTCCGTCAGGGAAACTGGAAAAAGAATACCGTCGTCTGGCAGCCTTTGGCAAGACAGGTCTTCTTGCGCCGGGACAGAGTGAAAAAATGACTCTTGAGATTGCTTTAGATAAACTTACCTCCTATAGCGAATCAGAAGCTGCATGGGTTCTGGAAAAAGGTTCTTATGTAATCTGGACAGGAAACAGTCTGGAAAGTTCCTCACCATGCACAGTTCTTACACTGGATGCAGATGTGATCCTTACCAAAACTCAGAATATCTGCCCACTGAAAGAAGAACTGGAAGAGATGAAACAGTCTTCCGAAAAGATGAACCAGAAACTTGCTGCACTTCTGAAACTTACAGAAGAAAAAGCTCTTCCGGTTATGGAATTAAAAGCAACAGATGTGGCAACAAGAGTGGTTGAATATTACTCAAATGCGGAATGTGTACCGGCAGAAGCCCGTGAATTTGTGGATACCTTAAGCACAGAGAAACTTGTGGCTCTGGCAAGCGGAGATCCGGGCAAAGGACAGGGCAGCAACCTTGGTTCAGCAGGAATTTCTGTACCGGGTTCAGCAGGTGAGACAAATAACTGTGCACTGGAAGATGGTATTCCGGGAATTGTTCTGTCTGACGGACCTGCAGGTCTTCGTCTGATGAAACACTATAATGTTTATGAAGGCAAGATTGTTAACAAACCATTTAAGTTCAGTCTGGAGGGCGGACTCTTCTGTGAAGGCGAACCGGCAGATCCGGGTGAAACCTGGTATCAGTACTGTACAGCCATTCCGGTAGGAACACTCCTTGCACAGACCTGGGATACTGCACTGATTGAAGAGGTCGGAGAGATGATCGGTGGAGAGATGGAAGAATTCTCTACTACTTTATGGCTGGCTCCGGGCATGAACATTCATCGTAATCCACTCTGTGGACGCAACTTTGAATACTATTCTGAAGATCCGCTTGTTGCAGGAAAAATTGCAGCAGCTATGACAAATGGTGTACAGAAGGTTCCAGGATGCGGAACAACAATTAA
>CAKRTP010000155.1 GCA_934402155.1 uncultured Blautia sp.
ATCACTTCTGGTCTTATTATAACAGACACTGATAATACCAGCCACCAGAATCTGTCTTTTATTTTGTTTTTTTAGCTGGACAAAATCTTATATAAATGGATTATAGAATCTTCCATATTTAATAGTCACTGTAAGACTCATGATTAGCAGAACCACTCCAAGTCCGATCGCAATAAAATCTCTTTGTGCAAATGGTCTTCTTGTATACCAGGTACGCTTCCTGTTCTTTCCAAATCCTCTGAGTTCCATTGCATTGGAAATCGTATCGATCCTGTTCAAACTTGTCAGAATCAACGGAAGCAGGATATTTACAGAGTTTTTCAATCTCGAAAAAAATCTCTCATTTCTTCCCAGTTCCACGCCTCTTGCCTGCTGTGCCTGACTGATACTATGATAGTCTCTCTGAATATCCGGGATATAACGTAATGCGATCGCCACGGAATATCCGACCTTATAGGAAATTCCGATACTGTTCAGACTGGCTGCAAATTCACTCGGATTGGTAGCGGAAATAAAAAGTATTGCTACCGGCAATGCCACAAAATATTTCAGAGAAATATTCAGCATATAAAACACCTGTTCTGCAGTTACATCATATCTCCAGAACAGGTGACACAGCACATGTCTCGTTCCATACAAATGTGTTCCCTGATTCGGGTCAAAAAGAAAAATAAACAGGTTATTCAGAAGCAGAAATACAAGCATGAAGATCATCATAAAACGTACTTCACGGTATTTGATCTTACTGAGTTTAAATGCAGCAAGACTCACCGCAAACAGCCCCAGCAAAACCCACGTATTGTAAGTGATCATACTTGCAAATGTAAACAGCAGGAAAAATGTCAGCTTTGTCGTTCCTGTCATCTTATGTACTACGCTGTCCCGCTCCAGATAATTCAACACCGTCTTAGCGGCCATGACTTCGCACCTCCCTGTCCTCTCCTATAAAGCGTTCTACAAAAGCTTCCGGCGGTGTGATCTCACAATGATTTGCCAGCGTAAACAGACTTGTTTCCTTGAGTGCCGCACGTTCGATCAGTTCCGGATCGCAAAGTACTTCCGACGCTCTTCGGTCGGCTATCAGCTCTCCATCAGAAAAAACAAGTGCTCTTGGCGTATATTCCAGCATCAGATGCATATCATGCGTGATCATAACGACCGTCACACCACGATCATTAAGCTTACGCAGAAATTCCATGATCTCTGTATAATGTTTAAAATCCTGTCCGGCAGTTGGCTCATCCAGAATGATCAGTTCCGGATCCTGCACAAGTACACTGGCAATCGTCACACGTTTTTTCTGTCCGAAGCTAAGTGCGGATACCGGCCAGTTACGGAACGGATAAAGTCCGCAGATCTTCAGTGTTTCTTCTACTTTCTGCCTGACTTCTTCCTCTGATTTTCCGGCTTTCTGAAGACTCAGTGCCACTTCATCATAGATCATCGTCTTTGAAATCATCTGATTTGGATTCTGCATGACATATCCGATGTATTTTGCACGATGTCGAATATTTTCTTTTAAGAGATCTTTTCCATGAAAAAGAATCTCTCCGGAATCCGGATCTTCAAATCCACAGACAAGCTTTGAAAATGTCGATTTGCCGGCTCCGTTTCGTCCTACAATGGCAACCATCTCGCCTTTGTTGATTGAAAGACTGACATTTCGAAGTGTCTGACGTTCTTTCGTATATCCGAAGTTCAGATTTCTGACTTCCAGAAGATTTTCCCGTTCTCCGGCATCTTCTTTTACTTCCTGTGCCTCAAACCAGTCCTGTAATTTTTTACGGTCTGTTTCATCGAGAACAACGGAATCCACATGTGCCGGTTTCTTTTCTTTGGTAATATTTATTCCCGCGTAACGCATTGCTGTCACATAAAGCGGTTCTCTGATTCCATTATCACTGAGAAGACTCGTAGCAAGCAGCTCATCCGGTGTCATATCTGCAAGGATTTTTCCTTCGTTCACAAGCACGATACGGTCCACATTTCTCCACAGAACATCCTCAAGTCGATGCTCAATGATCAGTACAGTCGTGTCTGTTTTTTTCTGGATCTCATCAATCAGCTCAATTGCCTGTTTGCCGGCAGCCGGATCAAGATTTGCCAGCGGCTCATCAAATAAAAGTATCTTTACTTCATCCACCATAACACCAGCCAGACTGACTCTCTGCTTCTGCCCTCCGGATAATTCATGAGGTGCATGATCAAGGTGATTCTCAATTCCGACAAGTTCGGCTGCATGTCTGGTGATCGCATGCATCTTATCCTGAGGTGTACAACTGTTTTCCAGTGCAAATGCAATATCCTCACCCACAGTCAGTCCGATAAACTGTCCATCCGGATCCTGCAGAACAGTTCCTACATGCGCTGACAATTCAAATATGCTGCTACGCGGAGCATCCACTCCATCCACCGTCAGAGTGCCTTTACATTCTCCCGGGTTTGAAAACGGATTCAGTCCGTTGACACATCCGGCCAGAGTACTTTTGCCGCTTCCGGAAGGACCTGCGATCAGCACCTTTTCTCCCGGATAGATATCCAGATTGATTCCTGTCAGTGTCGGCTTCTTCTGTGCACGATACTGGAATGAAAAATCTTTGAATGAAATAACAGGGGATTTCTTCTCAGTCATTTAAACACCTCAAAATTAATTTTTACAATAGAAAAAGCCTTTTCACAAGCCATTAAAGCTGCATGAGAAGGCTTTGTAAACATATCTTATTCCTGATCCAGGGAACCCTTCTTGGCAATTGTCTTTGTAAATGCCAGAATCAGAAGCCCACCTACGATCACACCGGTAACTGTGTTGGAAATTGCTGCAAATACACCCTGAGCAAATACCTTGTTGGCCGGCTCTGCGTAAATCAGGATATCAAGTACTGGCGCAACAACAAGCCAGCCAAGTGCATGAGCAAGTACATTGGCAACAGTAAAGACTGCAATCTTGGCTTTACCAAACTCACCTTCCTGAACGTCAAGCTTTCTGGCAAACAGACCAATAACCACACCGACAAATGCAGATGTGATAACCCAGCTCCACCACGGGCTTCCACCCCATGACAGGTCAATCAGTGCATGACCGATGAATCCGATCAGACCTCCTGCCAATGGTCCGTACATTACAGCCAGAAGTGCAAGCACTGCATACTGAAGGCTGATGTTTGTGTTCGGTACCGGGCTCGGTATTGCAACAAAACGTCCGAGTACAAAGAACAGTGCTGCGCCGATTCCGACAGCAACTACTGTTTTGATACTGCTGTTGTTTTTCATTATAGTTTCCTCCTCAAAAAGTTCTGCCCCCGGTCTTGCCGGAGACAGTGATAGTATACGTCTCACAGTGGGCTTTGTCAATGCTTTCAGGGAGGTAATGACCCAGCCACCAGAATCTGTCTTTTATTTTGTTTTTTTGGCTTCTTCGTATTTTTTCAGTTCGCGCAGTGCTTTCTCGCCCTGCGGATAGAGGATGATGATGTTGAATATCGTCATCAGGCCAATTCCCACATCACCGAGATCCCATACAAAAGTATACGCTGCAAGTCCGCCGATAAACAGCATGATCAGTGCAAGTACTTTGTATGCAGTCTGCCAGAACCAGCTGTCACCAAAAAGATACGATACGTTGCTTCTCGCATAAAACAGAATTCCGAGAAATGTGGAAAAGCTGAATAAAAACAAAGTCACTGCAATAAAAAT
>CAKRTP010000156.1 GCA_934402155.1 uncultured Blautia sp.
GAGATGCAGGCCTATGAGAAAAACAGCAGCCGTGACTTTTTTGAAGCGCTGGTAAGCGGTTCCCTGGATATGATGGAACTTTACAAAAAAGCAGAAAAGCTGGGACTGGATATCGTTGCTGAGTCGTATAATATCCTGATCTTTACTATGAACTGCAACGAGGATTTTTCGGGACGGAGAGAGGGGTACTCTTCCTGGGAAGCGGAATCACTGGAAATGCTGGAGAAATTTTTTACAGGGCATCCTTTTGCGATGTTGTTCAGAAGCAATGTTTTCTCTTATGGTGTACTGATAAAGGGAGAGAAAAACAGTATCAGGGAAAATACCAGAATCTGTGTCGAAGAGATAAGAAAAATCTTTGATCGTAAGGAGGATAATAAAGAGTGGTTTGTTGCTGTCGGAGAGTCCGTGGAGCGTCTGAGCCAGATCCAGAAAAGCTATCACAGTGCATCGAGAGCTTTTTCTCAGAGGTACCTGTATGATGGGAAGGTTTTGTGCTATGAGGAAATGCTGGCCATGGAAAAAAAGGATGTAACAAATGATGACAGTGAATATCTGCAGAAAGTGGATGTCAATGCACTGAACCCGACGATTTTACAGAAATTTCTGAGTAACGGACTTCTGGAAGAGACGAAAAATTTTGTACAGGATTATTTTTATGCAATTGGTCAGGAGCCGATGGAATCTGTGGTGTTTAGAAGTTATGTGATACTCAATGTCCGCTTTTCAGTACTTTCTTTTCTCAAGGAACTGGGCTGTGATACAAAGACACTGGAACCGGAAGACACAGAGGAAATTCTGGCAGAAAGCGGAAGGAATATGGAAAGCACCATTGCGTATGCGGAGAAATTGATTTCACAGGCGATCCAGCTTCGTGATCGCAATTCAGGAAATAAAAACCGCAGCATTTTGAAGGTGGCAGTGGATTTTATTGACCAGCACTATATGGAAGAGGATATGTCCTTAAATAAAGCGGCAAATGCCGCAAATGTCAGTGCGAATCATTTCAGTGCCCTGTTCAGCCAGAATATGGGACAGACTTTTATTGAATATCTGACATCCCTTCGTATGGACAAGGCAAAAGAATATCTTCGATGTACAGGTATGCGCTCCAGTGAGATCGCAGGTGAGGTGGGGTATAAAGATGCCCACTATTTCAGTTACCTGTTCAAAAAGACACAGGGAATGACTCCGAGTGATTACCGTAAGGCACGGGAGGAAAAGGCATGAAGCTGCTGCGGATGAGAGAAGCGAGGCCGAAGAAGCATATGGAACTGGAAGAACGTATGCGGAGGCTTCTGTTCAGCACCATGATCCCAATGACCTGTCTTATGATTTTTTTGCTTATTATTTTCTGGCATTATGCCAGACAGTACAATGAGCTTTCCGAGAATCTTGCTGTCAGCAGTGAATTTAATCTTCATTTTAAGGACGAACTGGATCTGGAAATGTATTATATAGCAATTGGATCCAGAGAGAGCAGTGAGTTGGAAGATGTTCTCGGACAGGTAGAAGATGCACAGGCGATCATGCAGAAACTGCGCCAGAATACTTATCACGCGAGTGGAATGAAGTCTCTGAAAAGCCTGGAATCCTATCTTGACAATCTGAAGAAAAGGATGATCCAGCTTACAGAGATCAAAGAATATGATAAACGGATGGAATTTATGGACAGTAACATCCGTATCATTACAAGTCTGATCATGCAGGAAATGCAGAATTATATTTATAATGAATCTATGTATCTGGTAAAGGTGGAGAAGAGTCTGACACAGAGAGTAAAGATTCTGATCACAGGAATGACAGCACTTCTGGTCGGAACTCTGATGATCCTGATGCGCCGTTCCTTCCGGCTGACGGATGGAATCACGCATCCGGTGACAGAAATGCTTGATAAAGTCAAAAAAGTCGGACGGGGGAATTTTGACCTCATTCCGGTTGAGGCGGAGATTGAAGAGATTGAGGAACTGGATGAAGGGATTAACAAGATGGCACGAAAAATCAGCGTTTTGCTGGAAAACGTCCGCCAGGAAAAAGAAATGCAGCATCTGACAGAACTCCAGCTGATCCAAGCACAGGTAAATCCGCATTTTCTGTACAACACTCTGGATACGATCGTCTGGCTGATCGAAGGCGGGATGTCAGAGGATGCGGTGGAGATGATCTCCAGTCTGTCTGTTTTTTTTCGGACGTCGCTTTCCAAGGGAAATGATATTATCCCTCTTTCGGAGGAAAAACGTCACACATTGAGTTATCTGGAGATCCAGCAGTATCGCTACAGGGATATTCTGGAGTTTGAGATACATATACCGGAGGAACTCGGGGGAATTCCCGTTCCCAAGCTTTCCCTTCAGCCGCTGGCAGAAAATGCCATTTATCATGGGATCAAGAATCGACGAGGCAAAGGCAAGATCCTGATAGAAGGAAGAGAAGAGGGGGATGCTCTGGTTCTTACGGTCAGTGATAACGGACAGGGGATGACGCCGGAACGGCTGCATGAAGTACAGGAGGCGATCCGCACAGGAAAGAGGGCAGGCTTTGGGCTTGCGGCGGTCGCAGAACGTATTTCACTGTATTATGGACCGGGATATGGAATGCAGATTTCATCCGAGGAAGGAAAAGGCACGACAATAGAAATACGACTTGGAAAAAATATTCAACCAAAATCGTAAAAAAATCAACTTTTTTAAATTATTATCATAAAGCAGATAAAAGAGTATACTTTTTTCCGAAAATAATCTATGGAGTTTTATATTGAAATTGCTATAATAAAACCATCTTAAAAAACACGGACAAATGTAAAGGGAGGATTACAAAATGAAGAAAAAAATGGTGACAGCGCTTTTGGCAGTATCTATGTTAGCAGGACTTTCCGCAGTGAATGTTATGGCAGCCGATGATGGCGCTGATACAATTACAGTAGGTTTCTCTCAGGTAGGAGCAGAATCTGACTGGCGTACTGCAAACACAGAATCCATGAAATCTACTTTCTCTGAAGAGAACGGATACGAACTGATCTTTGATGATGCACAGCAGAAACAGGAAAATCAGCTGACAGCGATCCGTAACTTCATTCAGCAGGAAGTTGACTATATCGTACTTGCCCCTGTAACTGAGACCGGATGGGATACCGTTCTTCAGGAAGCAAAGGATGCAGGAATTCCGGTTATCATCGTTGACCGTATGGTAGATGTATCTGATGACAGCCTTTACACAGCATGGGTAGGTTCCAACTTCAAACTCGAAGGTCAGAAAGCAATGGCATGGCTGGATGCATATCTGGAAGCCAAAGGCCGTGGCGATGAAGAAATCAACCTTGTTGATATTCAGGGAACAATCGGAGCATCTGCACAGATCGGACGTACAGAAGGATTTGATGAAGCTGTAGAAGCTCATGACAACTGGACAACACTTGCTCAGCAGTCTGGTGAATTTACACAGGCCAAAGGTCAGGAAGTTATGGAGTCCATCCTGAAACAGAGCGGTGACGATATTGATGTTGTATACTGCGAGAATGATAATGAAGCATTCGGTGCAATTGATGCGATCAAAGCAGCAGGATACGAAGTAGGCGGCGAAGAAGGCCAGATTCTTGTAATGTCCTTCGATACAACAAATGCAGGTCTTACCCAGACACTTTCCGGTGAGATCACCTGTGATAC
>CAKRTP010000157.1 GCA_934402155.1 uncultured Blautia sp.
CTTCCAGGATATCGCCAACCTGATAATCCATGGAATAGTCGTCATTTTTCTTGATTACTCTGATCTTTGCCATTTTTATGCCTCACTTTTTTGTAGTCGGATTATTTTTTCTCCAGGGTAAACTGTAACTTTTCATCGTCCCAGTATTTTACATTCAGTCCTTTATCCAGGAAATACTGTTCGATCACCTGATGCATCTCATCATAACGTCCCTCGCAGGCACAGTTTCCCAGTGGTTCGATCCACAAAGCCTGTGCTCCGCAGGCATCGCGAAGGTGGAGCTTAAAATTCAGATGTTTTTGCTCCAGTATCCCATTTACTTCTATGATCTCGTTGAAAGTGATAATTGTCATCGCTGTTCCTCCTGACTTGTCACAGATATATTTTATCGATGGCTTTATTATAGTCTTTCTTTTTGTGGATGTACAACCAAATTTTCCGGCAAAGTTCGACCTTGCCTGCATGCAAAAAAATCCCGGTCTGCTCTGGATACTGGCAGTCCGGGATTTCATACTATATTAGATTATTTTACTTCAACGAGTTCGATCTTGAAGTTCAGTTCTTTACCTGCCATCTCGTGGTTTGCATCGAAAGTGATCGTAGTTTCTTCCTTTGCAGTTACCTTAACCGGGAATGGCTGTCCATACTGATTGGACAGATATACCTGCTGTCCTACCGTAAGATCCTCGGATCCCGGAAGCTGTGCGATCTCAAGTGTAAAGATTGCATTCGGATCCGGCATGCCATATGCTTCTTCCGGCATCAGGTGGATTTCTCTGATCTCCCCGACTTCCATATTGGCAACTGCTGCATCGAATCCTTTGATCATCTGTCCTGCTCCACAGATGAATTCAAGTGGTTCTCCACGGTCATAAGAAGAGTCAAACTGTGTTCCGTCATTAAAAGTTCCCTTATAATGAGTACGGCAGGTTTTACCTACATTCGGACCTGTAAATGCCGGTTTATGTGAACCACATCCGCCACCGCAATTGCCGCCGCAGGAATGACCTTCTTCGTGATCTCCACAGGAATGTCCCTCTTCATGATGATGATGGTCACAGGTTGTTCCTGCTGAGACCAGTTCTCCCTTAAGGTAAGCTTCTACCACTTCATCTGTGTTTCCCTGCGCGCCTGAGCACAACTGAATGCCGGCCTCTGCAAGTGCATTCTGTGCACCGCCGCCGATTCCGCCACAGATCAGAACGTCAATTCCCTGCTCTGCAAGAAGACCTGCAAGTGCACCATGTCCTGTTCCGTTGGAACCGATCACTTCACTGGAAACAACCTTGTTATCTTCCACCTCATAAATCTTGAAATTCTCTGTTTTTCCAAAGTGCTGAAAAACATTGCCATTATCATACGTTACTGCAATTTTCATGTAAAAAGTCCTCCAATTCATACTATATCTATCAGATTAGTATAGCTTGTTAAGAAGATAAAAGCAAGGGAAGAGTGTGTAACTGTTCACAGGTAATATCCCGAGACAAGAGTGTTTTTCGGTTGTATGACTTGTAACATTCACCAAATCATGCAATAATTATTTTATTGCAAAAATTAAAGTAAAGGAATGCATTCACATGAAAACATACGAAGAATTACTCTCAGATATTGAAGACGATATTGAACTCATGGGTGCATCACATATCGTTTATTTCATGGAAGAAAATAATATTGTCACAGATTACGACTACCTTCCATCAGATTCCTGTACCACTTCCATAACCCTGAAAGAACTCCAGGAAAACATTCAACGACAGATGCTCTATGCCAAAGCTTCCCACCACCTTTCAGAGACTGATAAAAACGCACCAAAACTGGCAGTTATTTTTCCCGGCATAGGCTATACTGCTGACAAACCGCTTCTGTACTATACCAGCCGCCTTGCCAGAAATCACGATTACCAGACCCGGAGTATTTCTTATGGCCCGCTTCCGGAAAAAGTCAAAGACGATCCTGAAAAAATGAAACAGGCCTTTGAGCTTGCGTTTGCACAGACAGAGCAGTCTCTTGGCAATATCGACTGGGATTTCTATGGCAGTATTCTTTTTATTTCCAAAAGTATTGGTACTGTCATAGCTTCTGCCTATGCTGACAAATATGATCTGAAAGCAAGAAATATCCTGTTTACACCTTTGGCAGAAACATTCTCCTTCTCTCTTCGCGGAAGTATTGCCTTCCACGGAACAGCTGACCCGTGGGCCGAAACTAATTCTATTCAGGCCCTGGCCGAACAGAAAGAAGTACCTCTTTTTCTCACCCCGGACGCCAATCATTCCCTGGAAACCGGCAATGTACAGAGAGATATTTCCATTCTCAAAACCACAATGGAATATGTTGAAGGCTTTATAGTATAAATAAGAGAGAGGCTGATGCCTCTCTCTTATTCATACTCTTCTATATTATCCAGTGTAACCTTATGATATGGCGTACGTACATACTTTCCATCAATCAGCGGAATATCCTTCTTAGTTTCATTCGTCGCGATCGCAAATGCAAGATTCAGCATTTCCTGTGCCTGTCCTTCCTTATCGTTATAAACAGTTCCCAGCATGTCACCATTCTTTACTGCATTCAGACCAACATCTGTGCCATCAATTCCCACGACACCCGGCCAGTCCTCTTTTGAAATATGAGACTCCCGAAGTGCATCGATCGCTCCCAGAGCCATATCATCATTATTCGCAATGATCAGTTCTATTTTCCCTGCGTATTGTGTCAGAAGAGCTGCCGTCTTTGTCTGAGCCTGTGCCCTGTTCCAGTTGGCTATCGCATATCCCAGTTTCTCTACTTCCACACCGTTTTCTATCATGGTATTCACGGAATACTCTGTCCGTACAATAGAATCCTGATGTCCTGCTTCTCCCTCCAGCACAACATACTGGCAGATACCATCCCCGTTTTTGTCCATATCTGGATTTTTTTTAAATGCTTCTGCCGCAAGTTCCCCTTCCAGCACTCCGGACTGAGAAGCATCTGCACCTACATAATACAGTTCACTCCATCGCTCCAGATCCTCGGCAACCAGTTCCCGGTTAAAAAAGATGATCGGTACCTTCTTACTTTCCGCCAGATCTGTGATCGTTGTAGGTTCCGTACGGTCAACCAGATTAACACATATCACATCACATCCCTTATCAATCAGATTTTTCACCTGTTCATTCTGTGTCAGCTGGCTCTGTGAGGAATCCAGAATTTCCAGATTGATCGCAATACCCGTAGTTTCTTCTTTATCTGCCGCATATTCTGTAAACTCAGTCATAAGCTCTGAAACAAATGTGTCATACTGGTCATATAATGTAATTCCTATTTTTATATTCTTAACGTTTTCCCGCTCGCTGCCTTTACACCCTCCTGCGGTAACGGCAGCAAGTCCCAGGATACCTGCCAGTGCCAGATACTTTCTGCACATTTTCTTTTCCTCCATCTGCTTTTGTCCGGTCATCTCACAGTCGGAAACAAGATCCTGCTTGTTTCTTCATCATAAAGATTTTCTTTTGATACCATATAAAACTCGACTTCTGCCTGCGCTGTTTTTTCTGTATAAAATCTGATATTCTGTGCTGCCAGAGCCATACTCTGATACCCCATATAATATTCGTTTGGAACTGCCAGTTCCTGTATCAGTCCTTTATCCAGATAATATAC
>CAKRTP010000158.1 GCA_934402155.1 uncultured Blautia sp.
CGAGTGGCCATCCTTTGTTTGTGACACCTTTATCATAACTCTTTGTATTAAAAATTAACAATATCTTTCAGATAAATCTTTGATACGTTTTCGGTATCATTTGCATCCTCTGCCTGCTGTTCTTTCATATATGTGATAAACCGTTCCACTGCCGGAAGACGGTATCTGTCCTTCATCCAGAACATAAATACCTGACGGTAAATATCAAGTCCTGTTATCCTGTGTATGTTGATTCCTTCTGTATTCATAAGAATATCTGTCTGAGGCATCAGAGCGATACCGAAATTTTCTCTTACG
Organism: uncultured Blautia sp.; assembly: GCA_934402155.1. Taxonomy (GTDB): domain Bacteria; phylum Bacillota; class Clostridia; order Lachnospirales; family Lachnospiraceae; genus Blautia_A. Next base: position 298 of record CAKRTP010000158.1, read on the forward strand.
AGTGACACGATCGAATATTCGTCCGGACATTCTACGATCGTATTTGGATTCACCTGATATTTCCTGTACAGATATTTCACATAGGTTCCCATCCAGGATGCCTGCTCATAACCGATTACAGGATAATGTCCCAGTTCTGAAAGCGGGATATCCTCCCTTTCACAGAGCGGATGATCCTTTGGTGTTATGATCACCAGTTTCTGTGCATTGAGCGGGAAAAATTCCATGTCTTCCATCTTAAGATAGCCGCCAAAACCAACGTCCAACTCACCCGTTCTGACCTTCTCTATAATGGCCGGTGTGTGATTTTGCCAGAAATTAAAAACAACATTTTTGTTCTCTTCTTTATCCAGAAATTTACGGACGTTATGAGGAATATAATGCCCCGCAAGTGGAAAAATATAACCGATATCTATCTTGCCTCCATCAGAAGAAAGTTCCTGCATCTTACCAACTGCCACATCGCAGTCCCCCGCGATTCGGTCTGCATGTTCCAGAAAAAGCTTGCCTGCCTTTGTAAGTGTCACTCCCCTTCCTTTTTTTTCAAATAAAGAAACCCCCAGTTCACTTTCAAGAGAAGCCATGGAACGGCTCAGGGAGGGCTGTGAGATATACAGTTCTTCCGCTGCCTGATGATAATTTTCCAGCCGTGCGACTTTCCTGAAATACAGAATCTGATTTAACGTCATAATTTCCTTCCTCCTAACAATACTCTGGTTTCGGATTAGTGTTCATAGTATACCACATTAATGCATTCAATGCATTGGTTTTTCGCTTTAAAAGCATTAGACTGTACGGATTGTACCTGTTAAAATACAGATAAATGTTATTTTTTTAACAGGCTTTTGACAAAAGCGTATCATTAAAAAAAGGCATTCATTGTTTGTGACAGAACAAAATCAAAAAGCAAATGTTTCACAGGAAAAGGAGAGAACCATGAACAAAAAGTACCTGCCAAGTGCATTGATTCTGTACTTGAACTATTTTATCCACGGTGTTGGATGTTCTATCTTAGGACAGGCAGTTATTAAGGAAGCTCTGGCAACCGCATGGGGTGTGGAAGCCATGGCAATCACCGCAATCTCAGCAGCATTAGGTCTCGGACGACTGATCGCCCTTCCTTTTGCAGGCCCTCTTTCAGACAAATTAGGACGCCGTATTTCCACAGCGATCGGAAGTGCTTCCTATGCAATCTATCTGATCGGTCTGGCACTTGCATTTAACGCCGGAACAAACGGTGGATACACGATCGCATATGTATGTGCTGTCATCGGCGGTATCGCAAACTCATTCCTCGACACTGGTATTTATCCGGCTGTTTCCGAGATCATCTACAAAGCTCCTGGCGTTGCCACAATGGGAATCAAATTCTTCATCGCTATCGCACAGATGCTTCTTCCATTTGTACTCGGTGCTTCTGTAGCTACAACTGCTGCCGGACTTACCTCCTACAACCGTTTATTCTACGGCTGCGGAATCATCTACCTTGTACTTTTTGTACTGGTATTCCTGTTCCCGCTTCCGGATGCTGACCAGAAAGCAGCCGGCAAGAAGGAAGGACTGATCGACAGTCTGAAACATACTCATTTCTCTTTTGAATCCGTCGCTATGATCCTGATCGGATTCACCTGCACAGGTACTTTCCAGTTATGGCTGAACTGTGCACAGAACTTTGCAAAAGAAAATGTAGGCTGGGCTGACCCGTCCATCATGCAGACCTACTACTCAGCAGGAACTCTGATCGCACTCGTTGTGACCGCACTGCTCACAAGAAAAATCAAAGATGTACGTTTCATCGTAGCCTACCCGGTTATCTGTCTCGTAACTCTGATCGTTGTACTTATGGGACAAAGTCAGACACTTATGATCGCCGGTGCTTTCATCATCGGATGGGCCGGTGCAGGCGGACTTCTGCAGATTGCAACTTCCGTATGCAACATGCTCTTCCCTAAGATCAAGGGAACTGTGACTGCACTCGTTATGATCGCATCTTCACTCTGCAACTATACCATCCTGACAGCCGCATCCAAAATGCAGCCAGCTCAGGTTATGACCATGAACATCGTTCTTACAGCAATCGGTGTTGCACTCGGACTCTTTGTAAATATCCGTTACAAAAAAATGGTTGAACTTGCTGAATCTGAGAATTAAAATAAGAACCAACGGCGAAAAGTCCAAATATGAAACAGAAAGGATACCATCATGAATACAGTTAAAATCCGTGATATCGAGATCGGTGCAGGCGCACCGAAGATTATCGTTCCTATCGTTGGCGTTACCAAAACAGACATCATTGAAGAATCCAAAACTTTTGATTCTATTCCGGTCGATGTTGTTGAATGGCGTGTAGACTGGTTCGAAGGTGTTTTTGATTTTGCACAGGTAGAAGATACCCTCAAAGATCTTCGTGCTGTTCTTGGCAATACTCCGATTCTTATGACATTCCGTACTTCCAAAGAAGGCGGTGAGAAAGCAATTGAACCGGAAGCATATGCTGAACTCAACATCAAGGCAGCTCAGACCGGTTATGTGGATCTGATCGACGTAGAAATCTTCACAGGCGATGATATCGTCAAAAAGATCATCGACGGAGCCCATGCAGCAGGTGTTAAGGTTGTTGCTTCCAACCATGACTTTTTCAAAACTCCTGCAAAGTCAGACATCATCTATCGTCTCCGCAAGATGCAGGATATGAATGCCGACATTCCAAAGATCGCAGTTATGCCTCAGAATAAGAAAGACGTCCTGACTCTTCTGGCCGCAACAGAAGAAATGACTACAAACTATGCAGACAGACCGATCATCACAATGTCCATGGCCGGCACCGGCGTTATCAGCCGTCTCTGCGGTGAAGTATTCGGCTCCTCCATGACTTTTGGTGCTGCAAAAAAAGCATCCGCACCGGGACAGATGGGAGTAAATGATCTGAATACAGTCCTCGGACTTCTTCACAACGCTATGTAATGACACCACGGATGAATCCGCAGGTATCATACTATCATACCTATATTTGCTTCTTGAACTCATCGGTATTTTTATTTAGTATAGAAATACCGATGTTTTCATTTTGGAAGAAATATTCATCAAATTTTTACTTAAAGGAGGTCATCCATGAAAAAAACACTTCACTGGCTGGACGAGAACCTCGAAGAATTTATCCTGGTCACCTGTCTGATCGCCATGACCCTGATCATGGGAATTCAGGTATTATGCAGATATGTTCTAGGAATGTCTCTGTCATGGTCCGAGGAACTTACCCGATATCTTTTTATCTGGTGCGGATTTTTGAGCGTCAGCTACTGCAGCAAGAAATGTCTTTCTATCAAGATCGAACAG
>CAKRTP010000159.1 GCA_934402155.1 uncultured Blautia sp.
TTGGTTGTCTGTCTGTCATATTCCACAAGCGGAATCTCCGTGCCCATGACACTTCTTGTTTTGATCCGTATGGAGTCCTCTACAGGAACAGTATAAGATACCTGTTCAACAAAGGCTATACCGAGCTCCATATTGGCTTTCTGAAGTGCCGCATAGGCGGCTCTGAAAGTGACATCGATCTGAGACTGGATGTCCTTGGCCTGTTCGATCAGTTCCATCATTTCGCGGATCAGAATGTTACGTTTCTTGTCCATCAGCTCAAATCCCTGACGGGACAGAGCGAGAGAGTTTTTTGCAAGGATAAGGTTTCCCTTGGTGGGGAAGGTATTAGGATCCATAAAAACTCACCTCCCTCAGCGGACTGTTTCTTTGTAATATTTATTCAGGATTCTGGTGTCAATACGGTCGAGTTCATCCTTCGGAAGAAGTCCGAGGAGTTCCCAGCCTTTGTCCAGAGTCTCAGTGATGCTTCGGTTCTCAGTCTCTGACTGTCCGACAAATTCTGCTTCGAAAGCTTTTCCGAATACAAGATAGCGTTTATCCAGAGGAGAAAGCTCATCTTCACCGATAACAGAAGCGAGGGCTCTTGCATCGCCAACTTTTGCATAGCAGGAGAAAAGCTGGTTGGCAACATCCTGATGATCTTCTCTTGTGAAACCTTCACCGATACCGTCCTTCATCAGACGGGAAAGAGAAGGAAGTACATTGATCGGCGGGTAGATGGCCTGTCCATGAAGCTGACGATCCAGAACAATCTGCCCCTCAGTGATATAACCGGTAAGGTCAGGAATCGGGTGGGTGATATCGTCATTTGGCATGGTCAGGATCGGAATCTGTGTGACAGAACCTGAACCGCCCTGTACGATACCAGCACGTTCATAGAGCGTTGCAAGTTCACTGTACAGATAACCCGGGTAACCTTTACGGGAAGGAATCTCACCTTTGGAAGAAGAAACTTCTCGCATTGCCTCGCAGAAGGAGGTGATATCTGTCAGGATGACCAGGATATGCATGCCCTTTTCAAAAGCAAGATATTCAGCGGCAGTCAGTGCGATCTTTGGTGTCAGAAGTCGTTCTACGACCGGGTCGTTGGCAAGGTTCAGGAACATAACTACGTGGTCAGAGGCTCCGCTTTCCTCAAAGGTGCGGCGGAAAAACTCAGCAACGTCGTATTTGACACCCATTGCAGCGAATACGATCGCAAAATCTTCGTCAGAGTCATCACCAAGAGAAGCCTGCTGTACGATCTGCGCGGCGAGTTTGTCATGGGGAAGACCGTTTCCTGAAAAAATAGGAAGCTTCTGTCCGCGGATCAGGGTAGTCAGACCGTCGATAGCGGAGATTCCCGTGTTGATATAGTTTCGTGGATATTCACGCTTGACAGGATTCAGCGGAAGGCCGTTGATGTTCAGGCTTACTTCCGGTGTGATCTCGCCCAGACCGTCGATAGGCTGTCCGATACCGTTAAAAGTACGTCCGAGAATTTCTTCGGAAAGACCGATTTCCATTGGATGTCCTGTAAGACGTGTATGTGTGTTGCTCAAGGACATATTGTCAGTTCCTTCAAAGACCTGAATAACCGCTTTGTCCTCATAAATTTCTACAATACGGCCGATCTTCTGTGTTCCGTCATTCATATGAAATTCCACGATCTCTTCATAGGATGCGTTTTTTACACCTTCCAGAACCACCAGAGGGCCGTTTATCTCGCTTAATCCCAGATATTCGATTGCCATAAAAAAGTCCCTCCTGTCAGCCGTTTTTCTCTAATACTTTGTCATAGAATGTGTCGATATCCTGTCTGTACTGCTCAAATCTGTCCAGTTCATTGTTCGGTACATCATATTTGATGGAAATGATACGTTCAAAAATATTATCCTCTTTCAGAACAGAAACAGGCATGCCCCTGTTGATAAGTGCTTTGGATTTTTCATACAGGTAGAGGATGATCTCCATCATCTGGAACTGTTTTTCCATCGGAACGCAGGTGTCTTCCTGGTGGAAGGCATTCTGCTGAAGGAATCCCAGGCGAATGACTCTTGCAATCTCAAGGGTCAGTTTCTGATCATCCGGGAGTACGTCACTTCCGATCAGCTTGACGATCTCCATAAGAGAACTCTCCTGATTGAGGATTGCCATAAGCTGATTGCGGTCGGCGACAAATTTCGGGGAAACATGAGTCCTGTACCATGGAGTCAGGTCTTCCAGATATTCACTGTAACTGGTCAGCCAGTGAATGGCCGGAAAATGTCTCGCATAGGCCAGCGATTTGTCAAGTCCCCAGAAACAGCGCACAAAACGTTTGGTGTTCTGAGTGACAGGTTCTGAGAAGTCACCGCCCTGAGGAGAAACAGCACCGATGATAGAGACGGAGCCTTCGGTTCCGTTCAGATTCTGCATCATACCTGCTCTCTCATAAAAAGCGGAAAGCTTGGAAGCAAGATAAGCCGGGAAACCTTCTTCGGCAGGCATTTCTTCCAGACGGCCGGACAATTCTCGAAGAGCTTCCGCCCATCGTGATGTGGAATCAGCCATGATCGCTACGTCATAACCCATATCGCGGTAATATTCAGCGAGAGTAACACCGGTGTAGATAGATGCTTCACGGGCTGCAACAGGCATATTGGAAGTGTTTGCGATCAGAGTGGTACGGTCCATCATCAGATTTCCTGATTTAGGGTCGATCAGTTTGCTGAAGTCCTCAAGAACCTGCGTCATTTCGTTTCCACGTTCCCCGCAGCCAATATAGATAATGATATCTGCATCAGACCATTTGGCAATCTGGTGCTGTGTCATGGTTTTGCCTGTACCGAAACCACCCGGAACGGCAGCAGTACCACCCTTGGCGATAGGAAAGAGTGTATCAAGAATACGCTGACCGGTGACGAGTGGAACACTTGCCGGGTAGCGAAGGTGTGTTGGTCTTGGAATACGGATCGGCCATTTCTGGGCGAGAGCCAGTTCTCTTGTAGTTCCGTCATCCAAAAGAAGAGTTACTATAGGTTCCAGAATTGTATAATCACCGTCCGGAACAACTTTGACAACAGTTCCGCCCTGGATATCCGGGGGAACCATGGATTTGTGAAGAATAGAAGCTGTCTCCTGGGTTTCTGCTATGATCGTACCGGGATGGACGATGTCGCCTTCTTTTACAGTCATATGGACAGACCATTTCTTCTGAGTGTCAAGAGAATCTACGCTGACACCACGGGAAATATATTTTCCGGAAGATTTTGCAATCTCTTCCAGCGGACGCTGGATACCGTCAAAAATATTGTGGATAATACCAGGTCCGAGAAGAACGGAGATGGCATCGCCGGTGCCGGTGACAGTTTCGCCCGGACGAAGTCCGGTAGTCTCCTCAAAAACCTGAACAGTAGTCATACCCTTTTTCAGTCCGATGACTTCGCCGACCAGATTATCCTTTCCGACATAGACCATCTCGGAAATCTTGAATCCGGGATCGCCTTTCAGATAGATGACGGGACCATTGACACCGTAAATAATACCTGTTTTACTCATGATTCAGTCCTCCGTCAAATTTGAATTCTCTGTGCATGGCTGTCAGATTTGTGGCAAAAGAGTTGTCGATGAGGATATTTTTTGCCGGAATCTCAGCACGGATCCC
>CAKRTP010000160.1 GCA_934402155.1 uncultured Blautia sp.
GGATAATGAGGAATTTGATCTCAGTGAAAATGAAAAAGAGATTAAAATCTCCGCTGTTCTCGGAAACTGAGAAATACAAATTGGGTCAAAGTCAGGCAGATACTTGACATCTGTAGAAAACAAGCCTTAAATTAAATTAAGACAAACACCTCTTTGTCGGAAAAATATTCTACGGAGGAAGAAAATCATGGATAATACGAATAATTCCTGTTGCTGTGGTGAGTCTGAACATTTTTCAGGCTGTCTGATCTGCGGGGCTCCCATCAGGTACAGCACCACAAATTCCATTCAGACCTGCAGTATCTGCCATAAAGAACAACCGACTAATGCTATCTGTGAAAATGGGCACTTTATCTGCGATGCCTGTCATAGCTATGGTACTTATGCATCGGTGATCGCTGCTCTCAGAAACAGTACAGAAAAAGGCCCTCTGCTTCTGCTGGAAGAAATCATGGTTCTTCCTTCTGTTCATATGCACGGACCGGAACATCATGCGATCGTTCCCTGTGTTCTTCTGACTGCACTTCGCAACAATGGAGAACGTCTGGATTACGATGCCGCATTATCTGAAATCTGCAAAAGAGCGAAACAACTTCCCGGCGGTATCTGTGGTTTCTGGGGAGTGTGTGGTGCTGCTGCAGGTGCCGGTGTCTTTATGTCTGTTATGACCGGATCAGGTCCGCTTCACAAGGATGCATGGCCGTTCCCTCAGAAACTTGTTTCTGTTATTTTGTCCAGACTGGCCGATGTCGGCGGTCCGCGCTGCTGCAAACGTACCAGCAGAATTGCCATTGAAGAAACTGTACGTTTTTACAGCCAGTTCAGTTCTGTAAAAATTCCTCTGTCTTCTGTAACCTGTAAATACCATAATGAAAATCGGGAATGTATTGAGGAAGAGTGTCCGTATTATCCGAACTGATGTAATATCATCCGCTTCGCCGGATACAGGGCTTTATCTTTCCATTCTGCTCTCCTGCAGTTCAGCGAAAAGATATCTCCATCCGGGTAAGCGTTTCTGATCAGTTCATTCCCATTATCCGAGGCAAAAAGTGCTGTGATTTCTTTTTTGCCTTCCGTGATCCTGACACTGTAATCTATCAGTTCCGGAATCTGAAACAGCACTTCATCCATCTCCCGGATACTCTCTGATGGACTGATCCTTTTCACAAAATCCAGACGCTTGACCTGACTTCCACAACTGCATTTTCCCGGAATGATACGTGTACAGTCTCCGGTCCTATACCGGATCAGAGGCTGTGCCTCCATTCCGACAGTTGTGATCACCAGTTCGCCCCACTCTCCGTCAGGCAGCACCTCTCCGTTCCTGTCTACAATCTCTGTAATACAGTGGTTTTCCCGCATATGCATACCATCATGGGCAGCACAGCAGATTGCCCCTCCAAGTCCCATCTCTCTGGAACCATAATGAGGCCAGAGTCGTGTTTCCAGGATTTCTTCTATTGCTTTCATTACTGTTTCCGGACAGGCATCTCCTGACACCAGTGCTCTTTCCATACTTCCTTTTCCACACATTCTGAGCATGGAAAGCAAAGCTGAGGGCATACCAACATAAGTATCCGGCCGCTCTTTTTCAAGGATTGTCTTTAATTCTCCATAAGTTCTTCCGATTCCGGTTAACAGAGGTCTGGCTCCTATACGTCTGATTGCTTCCGCAATCAGTTCCCCCAGTCCAAAGGGACCGGAAAACGGCATTGCGACCATAGTCGTACTTCCCGGATAAATGAATTCACCGAGCCCGGCCATAAAAAGTTCTATCGTGTGTTCGCAGTCTCTTTCTGTATAAAATACACGTTTGCCAGCTCCCGTTGTTCCACTTGTCTGTTCTGATATGACTTTCTGTACTTCTCCCTGTGAACACAAAAGCATCCTTCCGCCATTTTCGGCCAGATCAGCTCCCGTTGTAAACGGAAGGCTTCTCAGGTCAGAAAGACTTTCCAGGCTTTCCGGCAGATTCCTGTAAAATCCTTCTCGTTCTTTTTCTCTTTTCAGAACAGCATTCAGTTTCTCAAGCTGTATTTTATTTATTATTTCGCGTGTGATCTCTGTAATACCTTCCTGCTTACAGATCATCGCATCTATATTAGATCGTTTCACTTTCTGTATAAATACTTTCCTTTCGAATCAGTCAGATTGTATGCACAAAACGGCACCATGCCATGTCTGGAATCCACCTCACAGATATAGCATCGTTTCAGACGGTCAAGATCCAGATTCCAGGCATCCTGAAAGATCATCCCGGATACAGCAAAAGTCTCATTATGGATCCGGATCAAAAACTCATCCAGTGCATCCGTCTGTGTCATTTCTCCTTCATCATATGTTTTGGTACTGTAACTCCACTGGTTTTCCACATATTGTCTGGAATCATCACTTGTAGTACAACAGCACCCTTTTCCCGATTTCTTTTCAAGAAGCTTCAGTTCCCGATCACCTTTTCTCAGATAACTAGCATGGAAGGAACAGTATGGATTCTCTGCTCCGCCTCCGGCGAAATCCTCCACTTTCATGAGTCCGTCTGTCTGTTCTTCGATCAACCTCAGCATCTTTGGTATGGTGATCGGATCTTGCGGACGCTCCTGAGAACATCTGCCAAAATAGCTGATCGGCTGAAAATGTACACCTCTCACAAAAGGCATGTGTGCCAGAGCAAATTTCAGAATGTCCCCTACCTGCATATCATTTACTCCAGGTGCAATGACCGGGACCAGTGCAATCCCAAGTTCAGCCTCTGAGCAGTTTAAGACAGCCTTCTTCTTAACTTCCAGCATGGCACGTCCACGCAATGTCTGATAAACCTCATCGCTCACTCCATCAAACTGAAGAAACACTGTATTCAGTCCTGCCCTTTTCAGCTTCCTGGCATATCCTTCTTCCTGTGCCAGGCGGATTCCATTCGTATTCAGCTGAAAAAATGTAAAGCCTTTCTCTCTGCCCATATGTATGATCTCAGGAAGGTCATCCCTCATGGTCGGCTCTCCCCCTGAGAGCTGTATATTAAATGGTCCGCCATGCGCCATCAGAAAATCATATTGTTTTTCTATTTCACTGATCGGAAGATCACTGTTTTCCTCATCTTCGCCTGCTGAGGCAAAGCAGACCGGACAGTGCAGATTACAGCGCTTTGTGACTTCCATAACCATACAGCAGCCCTTTCGTTCATGTTCCTCACAGAGTCCACAATTATTCGGACAGGCTGTTTCTTTTGTTTTGGGATTTACAGGAGTCTCTGCTGACAGATTTTCCCTCCCCCATGCAAGATAGTCTGCTGCATTTCCCTGCCAGATCAGAGTCTGAAACTTTCCGTGAATGTCACATTCCTTTATCAGATAGATTCCATCTTCACCGATACATTTTTTTGCAGGAAGTACTTTCATACATTCCGGACAGACGCTTTTTGCTTTGCCGATAGTTATCATAATTCCAGTATCCCCCGTTCTGTCAGTATTTCCATAACTTTTGTATAAGTATCTGCAATAAGTGCAGGACATCTCTCCATGATCACGCCCCAGTCCAGATGAGTGATATCTTTACAGTAAAAAGCTCCGAATTCTTCCTCTGTTTTCTCATGGAACCACTGGTATAATTC
>CAKRTP010000161.1 GCA_934402155.1 uncultured Blautia sp.
TATGATGACTCTTACGACGATTCCTATGATGACTCCTACGACGATTCCTTCGATGATGGCTATAGCGAGGAATGATCCCTGCTGTTTATTGTAATCTTTAGCCCTTCGATCTGTATTCCGGAAATCAGGGTGCTTTCTGAATGTCCTCTGTAAGCACTCTGATCTCCGGGATTTTTTTTACCGTATCCAGAAGTTCCCGGAGGAAATCCAGAACCAGCGGTCCGGCAGTTCTCTGATCTCCCATGATCGCATAGCAGGTACGGTATTCCGGACCATTTTCCAATGCCACGATCCGGCATCCGCCTTCCTCAGAAAGCTTCTTTCCGATCGTTACCGGCATGATCGCCCATGTCTTCTCAAGATCAAGGAGCTGACGCAGAAGTGCCATGTTATCAAGAGATACTTTCACCTCTGAATTGTTTCCAAACCAGTAATCATGCCACATGATAAAGGAATTACTCCACGGAATATAGATTTCATCTGCACTTCTGAGACGGGAGGGCAGGATCCCGTCTTCATATCCTGCATCTTTGTTGCAGATCAGGACCAGTTTTTCCTCAAAAATCGGCACGGTCTGAACTTTTTTGAAAAAATGCGGGTTTGTGATAAGTCCCATATCTACTTCTTTGTTCTCAACTGCTTTGTAGGAAATATTTGAACGCATGGTATCAATATGAAGGCTGCAGTTTTTATGTTTCTCCAAAAAGCTCCCTATGATCTGCGGCATAAAATAAAAATTCAGGCTGTCCACATTCGCGATCTTCAGAATATCCGAGGGTTTTTCATTCTGGATCTGACTTGTTTCCAGCCACAGCTGCTCCCATTTACGGGCAAGAGGCACAAAGCGCTTCCCCGCATCTGTAAGCTCCAGTGTACGTGCGCCTTTTTTGCGGATAATAAGCTCCGTCCCAAGCTCCTCCTCCAAGGCAGACAGACGATGACTCAATGCAGGCTGGGAAACGAACAAAACTTCTGCCGCCTTAGACAAAGACGAGCTGGATACAATTGTAAGAAATGTATGGATATCAGTGTAATTCATCGGGGTCCTCCTTTTATACTGTCAGTTTTTGTACATCACTGAACACTTCCGATCCTCTGCGAAGCATTACCTATAAATTCTTTTTATATTATATAGATAAAATATCGAATTTACAATATAATATTTTAAGACTATAATTAGCACAAAATCAAAAGACAGGAATGATAAATATGGATAAAGCAGTCCTTGAACGCCGGTTACATTTAACCGTAACTTTTATCGGTGGTTTTATGGGATGTTACGCGATTTTCAACCGTTGTGATGTTTTCGGGTCAGCGCAGACCGGCAACCTGATCTCATTTGTCATGGGTCTTACCGGACATTCAGATCCTCATATGTTTTTTCGTTTTTCAGCCTTGCTGATCTATATTCTGGCAATGGTCGCCACCGTTTTTCTCTCACACAAATTACAGAAAACAACTTTAAAACTGGTCAGCATTCTGATCGATGCGATGGCTTTTCTTCTTCTTGGATTCCTTCCGGAAGATATGGATCCTTTCATTGCACTGTATCCTGTTTTTTTTGCCTCGGCATTTCAGTGGTGTTCTTTCAAAGGTGCAGATGGATTCAACAGTTCCTGCATCTTCTGCACCAACAATCTCCGTCAGTGCACGACAGGATTTGCAGAATACCTTTACAGCAAAGACTCCGAGGCACTTCGAAGGGGAATTTTTTATGGAAAAGTGCTTCTTTCTTTTTATCTGGGAGTTGCAGTATGTTTCCTGTTCTGCCAGCGTTTTCATCTTGTGGGTGCCTGGGCAGGACTTCTCCCTGTATGTGCTGCACTTGTACTTGTCAATGAGGAGCGTATTCTTTCAAGAGATACAGAAAAAGAGGAGATTCTCAGGGTTCATGCCTGAGAATCTCCTCTTTGTTATCTGCCGTCATAGCAGCTTTGTTTATGCTGCCGGTTCTTCTGTTTCTTCAACTGATGATTCCATGATCTGAAGAAGCCCATCTGCCAGTTCCTGCGGAACGCCGGCTTTCTTCATGTTCTCAGTAAGAACAGTCCAGTCTGCATTTTTGACATATTCTGTCATATCTTCATCATTATCTACTGCATAAACAGTTGCAAGACTGCCAAGATCCGGAATTTCTGCCCCATCTCCATAACCACCTTCAACTGAAAGAGTACCAAGTGATATACCTGAGGTCAGAAGTGAAAGATCCACTCTGCTTGTTTCAGCTGCTGCATCAGAATCCATCCTGATCACTGCACTGAAACCATTCATCATGCCGGAAATGTCCTCACTTTCTTCATCTTCAGAAGTGCTTTCCGGGAAGGAAACTGTGAAAGTTCCATTATAATATCCTGATTTTTCCGGTTTCAATTCCAGATTCTCCACCTTGACATCCAAAGTTTCCGTTCCATCAACGGCAATAATATAATCTCCGTTCCAGAGTCCGTCCGCAGATGCCCCTGTTCCTGTAAATGTCACATGACTGTCATCTGCACCAAATTCCAGGAAAAGTGCTGTCTTTCCGTCCTGAGAAGGTGTTTTCAGAGTAAATATCGGCTCATAATCAGCTCCGTCAACAATCCCTATCTCACGTCCTATGATTTTGTCTTCACCGTTTACCCATAATCTCTCAGAAAAGCTTTCTGTACTTTCGCTGCTTTCGTCATCTGCTGATTCAAGGCTTTCTAACAGGTCATCAATTCCGGCCTGATATTGTGCGTACTGATCCTCGGACGAAGTTCCCTCCTCTGACCAGAGATCGAAAAGTCCTTTGATCTCCTCATCGTCCTTCGCTGTCGTAAGAATTTCCTTCAGCATGGACATGGCTGAATCCTCTACGATAAGTCCCTCATATACTGTACAATCTTCTCCGATTCCCTCTACTGAGACAGTTTCATCTACTGCTGTTCCCTCTTCCATATTACCGATCACAAGGTTTCCATAGCGGTTAAGAAGTGTACTGATCGTCTCAGCATCCGGCATCTCAGACTGGATATCTGTCAGAATATTTACATAATTCTGTGTCAGTTCCTGTGCCAAATCATCTCCGTCATCAGCTGGCTTTATTGCAAGGTATGCTTCAGAGACCTCTGGAATCTGGATATACTGTGTCAGGTCTGACATATCCTGATATATATTCAGATCACAGATCTTCTCTCCATTCATAAGAATCGTGGAATCAATTGCTTCTGTTCCATCCTTGATAGAAACATCCATATCCATCGTCAGATCCTGAAACCAGGTCATGTCCTCCTGGCCAAGAAAAGAACCAAGAATCGCCTTTCCCGTATCTTCGACTGTAAGAGTTATTTTTCCTGTGGAACCCTGCAGTCCTTTGGCCATATTCTGTGCATACTCCTCTGCTGCTCCCGAAACGGATGATACAAGTGAATCCAGTGAGGCCTTAGCTGTATCCTGATAAGATCCTGCTGCAAATACATTCGTTCCCCCTGTCAGTACCATTGAAGCAGCCAATGCAGCCGTGGCTGCTTTTTTTAACAGATTTCTTCCTCGATTCATATAAAAAACATCTCCTTTCCGTAAGTTGATTATATTTTCATATTATCACAGCAATCGTCTTTATTCAACAAATTCCGAG
>CAKRTP010000162.1 GCA_934402155.1 uncultured Blautia sp.
TGCGTATTTCAGCTGACACCAAAAGGTCTGAAACTGATCGAGGTATATCCGGGTGTGGATATGCAGAAGGATGTTCTTGACAAACTGCCGTTTGAGGTGGAAGACTAGACTTTTTTTGATTCAAATATCAGGAGGTGTTTTTGTGCAGAATTCCCAACAAATCTTTAAACTTCACTCCGAATACAAACCCACAGGCGATCAGCCCCAGGCTATTGAAAAACTGGTCAAAGGCTTTCGGGAAGGCAATCAGTTCGAGACTTTGCTGGGTGTCACCGGTTCCGGTAAGACCTTCACCATGGCGAATGTTATCTCTCAGTTAAACAAGCCAACTCTGGTACTTGCGCACAATAAAACACTGGCAGCACAGCTTTACGGAGAGATGAAGGAATTCTTCCCTGAGAACGCAGTGGAATACTTTGTCTCCTATTATGATTATTATCAGCCGGAAGCATATGTTCCGTCCACCGATACTTATATCGCAAAGGATGCTTCCACCAATGACGAGATCGACAAACTTCGTCTTTCTGCGACAGCGGCACTTTGTGAGCGCAGAGATGTCATTGTAGTTTCTTCTGTATCCTGTATCTATGGTCTGGGTGCACCGGAAGAATTCTTTGATATGATGATCTCACTGCGTCCGGGTATGGAGAAGGACAGAGATGATGTGATCAGAGAGCTGATCGATATTCAGTACAGCCGTAATGAGATGGATTTCCATCGAGGTACTTTCCGGGTGCGCGGGGATGTGCTGGAGATTTTTCCGGCAAACTACTCTGACCGTGCGGTCCGTGTGGAGTTTTTTGGAGATGAGATCGACCGTATCACAGAAGTTGATGTGCTGACAGGTGAAATTCGAAATGAACTTAAGCATGCGGCAATTTTTCCGGCATCTCATTACGTTGTACCGCAGGAAAAGATCCAGAAGGCAGCAGATGCGATCCTGGAGGAAATGAAAGAACAGGTTTCCTATTTCAAGAGTGAAGATAAACTGATCGAGGCACAGCGTATTGCTGAGAGAACAAATTTTGATGTGGAAATGATGAAGGAAACAGGTTTTTGTTCCGGCATTGAAAATTATTCCAGACATCTTACCGGACTTAAACCTGGACAGCCTCCATATACACTGATGGATTATTTTAAAGATGATTTTCTTCTTATTATAGATGAGTCACACAAAACGGTTTCACAGGTTGGAGGAATGTATGCCGGCGACCAGAGTCGTAAGCAGACGCTGGTAGATTATGGCTTCCGCCTGCCGTCAGCCAAAGATAATCGTCCGCTGAGTTTTGATGAATTTGAGAATAAACTGGATCAGGTTCTGTTTGTTTCTGCAACACCGGGGCAGTATGAAGCGGAGCATGAACTTCTGCGTGCGGAACAGATCATTCGGCCAACGGGACTGCTGGATCCGAAGGTTGAGGTGCGCCCGGTTGAGGGACAGATTGATGATCTGATCAGTGAGGTAAATAAAGAAACAGATAAGGGACATAAGATTTTGATAACGACTCTGACCAAACGGATGGCAGAAGATCTGACAGAATATATGAAGGATGTGGGAATCCGAGTCAGATATCTGCATTCAGATATTGACACTCTGGAGCGGGCGGAGATTATCCGTGACATGCGTCTTGATGTGTTTGATGTGCTGGTCGGAATCAACCTTTTGCGAGAAGGCCTGGACATTCCGGAGATCACATTGGTCGCAATCCTTGATGCGGATAAGGAGGGATTTCTCCGTTCGGAGGTTTCCCTGATCCAGACGATCGGGCGAGCTGCCCGAAACAGCGAAGGCCACGTTATCATGTATGCGGATGTGATGACAGATTCCATGAAAAATGCGATTCGGGAAACGGAGCGAAGAAGAAATATCCAGGAAGAGTACAATAAAGAACATGGAATTACACCGACTACGATCAGGAAGGCGGTTCGTGATCTGATCACAGTTTCCAAGGCGGTTGCCGAGACGGAGGATAAACTCAAAAAAGATCCGGAGTCCATGAACCGTAAAGAACTTATGAAGCTGATCTCTAAAGTTGAGAAACAGATGCGTGAGGCAGCGGCAAGTCTGAACTTTGAGCAGGCAGCCGAGCTTCGTGACAAGATGATCGAACTGAAAAAGAATCTGGAGGAACTGGAAGCGTAGAGAAAAATATTTGCACTTTACTCTTGTACAGTAATGGTGAGCGTGATAAAATAAAACCATTATGTAGAAAGAGGGAGTCGATATGCAGTTTTCCAAAAGGTTAGACAGATTTGGAGAGGAAATCTTTGCAGCCCTGAACAACAGACGGATGGAGCTGGAACAGCAGGGCATGAAAATTTATAATATGAGTGTGGGAACACCGGATTTTAAGACGCCGGAACACATCAAGAAAGCTCTGGCAGAAGCTGCCATGGATGATGATAACTGGAAATACAGTCTCAGAGACCTCCCGGAACTTCTGGAGGCGGTCTGTGATTATTATAAAAAGCGTTTTGATGTTGAACTGACACCAGATATGGTCATGACTGTTTATGGAAGCCAGGAGGGCATGGGACATCTGGGAATGGCACTTTGTGATGAAGGAGATGTTGTTCTGCTTCCGGATCCATGTTATCCGGTGTTTGCGGCAGGAAGCCTGATGGCAGGAGCAGTACCATACTATTATCCGCTGGTAGCAGAGCATGATTTTCTTCCATATGTAAAGGATATTCCGGAAGAAATTGCGAAGAAAGCCAAATATATGGTGGTTTCTCTTCCGTCCAATCCGGTAGGAAGTATTGCTTCGCCGGGACTTTATGAGGAGATTGTCGCTTTTGCAAAGAAATATGATATTCTGATCATCCATGACAATGCGTACAGCGATATAATTTTTGACGGAGCACATGGCGGAAGCTTTCTGGCAACAGAAGGTGCGAAAGAAACAGGAGTGGAGTTTTTCAGTCTTTCAAAATCCTTTAATGTGACCGGTGCGAGGATCAGTTTTCTGGTAGGGCGTCCGGACGTGATCGCAGCACTTCGCAAACTGAGGAGCCAGATTGATTTTGGTATGTTCCTTCCGATCCAGAAAGCTGCGATCGCAGCACTCAAGGGCCCTCTTGAGAGTGTCAGGGAGCAGTGTCAGATGTACCAGGAGAGAAGAGATGCTTTGTGCAACGGACTTCGTGAGATTGGCTGGGATCTTCCAAATGGCAGAGGTACCATGTTTGTCTGGGCGAGAATTCCGGGAGGACGAACGGACAGTATGGCATTTTGTATGGAACTGATGGAAAAGGCCGGCGTTATCGTGACACCGGGAGCAAGCTTTGGACCTCATGGGGAGGGATATGTGCGTTTTGCACTGGTACTTCCTCCTGAGAAGATCAGAGAAGTGGTAGAGTCAATCCGCAGAAGCGGTCTGTAAACTGTATAGAATAGAACAAAAACTAAAATCACAGGAAAGATTTCAGGTGGGAAAGAATGAGAAATGTCAGATTTTCCCAATCTGTGTCTGAACTGTGATTTTTATGTTTTTTTCAAAAAATTCGTAATTATCTGTTGACAAATAATTACGACAGTGCTATCTTAACACTATAGATGTTAGC
>CAKRTP010000163.1 GCA_934402155.1 uncultured Blautia sp.
GAAAAGCTGAGATTGCATTTGATCGTGATCATCATTCGCTTGGATAAGGCGATCAGATGCGGGAGTTCTTTGACCTCATCATCTACGAGTACAATGTCTGCCGCGTCTACGGCAATGTCACTTCCGACACCGCCCATGGCGATTCCGACATCTGCTTTTTTGAGGGCAGGTGCATCGTTGATGCCGTCGCCGATCATACAGACTTTTTCCTGCTTCTGCTGATATTTACTGATCCAGTTCAGTTTATCTTCTGGCAGGCAGTTCGCATGTACTTCTCTGATATGAAGCTGGCCTGCGATCGCCGCTGCTGCATTTTCGTGATCGCCTGTAAGAAGCACAGATTCTACTCCAAGTTCTGTCAGTTTGTCGATTATTTCCGCCTCTGGATTGAGCTGTCCTCTCCAACCTTGGATGCTTTCATCTCAAAATCCCCAAACTGGTTCACCGTTCCAGACGAAACCTCATCTCCCACGGTCTTGTCGACCGGAAGTGATTCGCCTGTCATGACTGCCTGGTTTACAGAAGTCTGTCCTGATGTGATCACACCATCAACAGGAACCGTCTCTCCTGGGAGCACCCGAAGGATGTTTCCTACCTTCACCTGCTCTGCCGGGATGATCTTCTCTCCCGCTTCTGTAAGCACTCTGGCTGTCTGTGGTGTCAGATGTAACAGTTTCTCAATACCTGCCCTTGCCTTAGCAACAGTCAGCTCTTCCAGAAATCCTCCAAGCTGCATGATAAAAGCAACTTCACCGGCCGCAAAATCTTCTCTGATGAGTACGGATGCAATCAGAGCCAGCGAAACAAGTACGTCTGCCTTGATGTCAAACTCTGTGACAAGTCCGATGAGTGCTTCCAGAATGATCGGGATTCCGCAGAGAATGATCGCAACCCATGCCGGATCAAATGGCAGAAGTCCTTTATCAAAAATACTGATCAGAAGTGCAGCTGCGGAAATCACCAGGAACAGAATATCTCTTTTGGTTCCACCAAATTCCAGAAGTTCTTCCAGTTTATCTGTTATCTTATTCACTCTTTCTCTCTTCTTTTATACCTATAGGGGTATATGTAATTTGTGGTTGTTATTATACCCATAGAGGTATATGTTGTCAACAGGCGTATTGAAAATATTTTTCGATAACAGATTTTCTTTATAAAAAAATGCAGCAAAAAAAGCCATGGCGTTCTCTGCCACAGCTTTTGTGCAATAACTTCTATTTCATATTTGCAAATCGTTCTACTGCTTTTGTGAAGTTTTCGATGGTTTTGTCTGGATCTCCATGTTCGATTCCCTCACGGACGCAGTGTTTGATATGTCCTTCCAGAACAACCTGTCCAGCTTTGTGCAATGCGGATTTAGCTGCATTGATCTGTGACAGAACATCCTCACATGGCACATCTTCGTCTATCATCCGGTCGATTGCCTGTACCTGTCCGATGATCTTTTTTAATCTTCGGTGAAGATTTTCTGAATCCATACATTGTCTCATTCTGTATCTCTCCTGTTCTCCGCGATTTTTTTCTTACTGTCATTCCGCACTTCATCACGAAGTTTTGTCAGATAGTCTGAAAACTGGACTTTGTCATTGCCGTAGGTCATCTGCAAGTCATATTCCAGCGGAATCCAGGTGCTGATGTCGGATTCATTGTGCTGGATCAGGGCTTCCAGATTGTCCAATGCTTTGTAAATCCGGGCCTCCAGCGTCTTTCGCTCTTCCATTTCCTGATAAAGAGCTCGCATTTCATCCGCAAATGGCTGGGAAAGACCTGCCACCCATTCGCTCAGAAGAGCACCTTCTTTCTGTTCGTCTGCTTCTGTCTTGTCAAAAGTAGGGATATCTCCTGTAAAAGCCTCGCCCAAATCGTGGATCAGACACATTTTCATTAATTTCTCAAGGTCTGCCTCAGGGAATTCATCACTGACCCAGTATGCCATCAGAGTGATCCTCCAGGAGTGCTCCGCAACACTTTCCCGGCGTCCTCCGGATGTATAGCAATGTCTTGTGGCATCTTTGAGGCGTTCTGCAGTTCTCAGTGCTTTCAGTAATTTTGTTGGTTCCATCTTTTAAACCTCGTGTTCTATAGTATTATAACTCAGAACCTCATTTCCTGTCATCTGCCAAATTTCTGATCATATTATTTTCCGTATAAAACAGAGGAGGCTTCTCCCAGACGGTTGTACAGTTTCACTGCATCGTCAATGTGAGGTGTTCCTGCCTGATATGCTCCTGCTGTTACCAGAATATATTCTATATCGTCAATTTCTGCAAAACTTGCCAGACAACAGCCTGCTTCACTGGTAAAGCCGGTTTTGCCTCCCATGATCTGGCCATCGATCACCTCAGTGTCTGACAGATTCTTAAACATCGTACTGTAAAAGGTGATTCCATCCGGATGCACATTGGTTCCAGGAGTAGAATGATACGGACTTTCTATGATCTCACGAAAAGTTCTGTTCTTAAGTGCATACCTCAGCAAATCCGCAATATCCTTCGCTGAGCTGTAATGATCATCAGCATGAAGACCTGTCGTGTTACAGAAATGTGTGTTTTCAAGTCCCAGCTTCTCTGCTTTCTGATTCATCAGTTCCACAAATCCGGTTTCTGACCCTGCAATCGTATCAGCCAGTGCAATACAGCATTCTGCACCGGAAGGAAGCATCACTCCATAAAGAAGATCTATCGCCTGCACCGTCTCTCCAGGCTGAAATCCAGCCTGTGTGGCATCCTGCGCATAAAGATCTGCCACCATCTCATTCGTAAGTGTGATCTCCTGGTTCAGGTCTTTCAGATTCTCAATTGCCACAATCGCTGTCATAATCTTTGTCATGGATGCCGGATACATCTGTGTTTCTCCATTTATATCGCCGACAACCTTACCGCTGTCAGCCTGCATAAGAACTGCGTAAGAACTGTTTATTCCGGTAATATCCAGTTCCCTGACTGCCGGCTTTATCAGCTGATTCACCCAGACTGTGATCTGATTTCCAAACCCAAAACTCTGAGAAAAAACCAGAAGCAGCGCAATCACAGCGATTATCTCAGCTACAAGACAGATGATCCTGTTTCTCCAGACATTTTTCTTTTTTTTTCTCGCCAAAACTAACTCCCTCATTTCCTGACTTTCTCTTGCATCTGATATCATTTTAACATAATACCACAAAGCCCCGTAAAATACATTTAATTATCTGTTAAGATAACTTTAAGAAGAACACAACAAAAAAAGACATCCCTGCCTGCGCGCGGGATGTCTCTCTTATTTATTTAGGCAAATTTAACCGGGTTAACCTTTACTCCTGGTCCCATAGTAGGTGTCAGGACAACGCTTCTTAAGTACTGTCCTTTCAGGGTGCTTGGTCTAGCCTTTACAATTGCCTCCATGAGCGTCTGGAAGTTGTCGCTTAACTGTTCCTCAGTAAAAGAAGCTTTACCAATCGGAACATGGATGATATTGGTTTTGTCAAGACGGTATTCAATCTTACCTGCTTTAATATCATTGATTGCTTTTGTAACGTCCATAGTTACTGTTCCAGCTTTCGGGTTCGG
>CAKRTP010000164.1 GCA_934402155.1 uncultured Blautia sp.
GCTTCTGTTCTGAAAGAAAAATACCGCACACTCAAGACACAGGGGAATTTTAATAATGAACTTGGTCTTCCGCTTACAGTTTTCCGGTTGAGAGATGAGGATCAGATTGCCGTGCTGGAAATGGGAATCAGTGATTTTGGAGAGATGACCAGACTGACGAAGATTGCCAGACCGGATACCTGTGTGATCACAAATATCGGAACCTGTCATCTGGAGAATCTTGGAGATCGTGATGGTGTACTCAGGGCAAAGACAGAGATATTTAAATCCATGAATCCGAAAGGACATATTGTCCTGAACGGTGACGATGACAAACTGGCAGCAGTAGGTGAATACAATGGCATTAAACCCGTCTTCTTTGGTCTGGATGAGAAACGAGATGTATATGCAGATCATATTGAGAGCAAAGGACTTAAAGGTGTGTCATGCTGTATTCATCTTGGAGAGGATGTATTTGATGTACTTGTCCCGACACCGGGCATCCATATGGTCTATAATGCACTGGCCGCTGCTGCAGTTGGTCGAATCTATGGACTTAGTGCAGAAGAGATAAAAAATGGTATCGAGAGCCTTGAGACGATCCGCGGACGTTTTAAAATGATAGAGACAGACAAATTCCTTGTGGTAGATGACTGTTACAATGCAAATCCGATGTCTATGAAGGCTTCTCTGGATGTTCTTCACGATGGAGAAGGACGCAGAGTGGCTATCCTTGGAGATATGGGTGAACTTGGTGAAAATGAAATTGCTCTTCATAAGGAAGTCGGGGTTCATGCCGCACAATGTGGAATTGATGTCTGCATCTGCGTCGGAAAACTTTCAGTACATATGGCAGAGGCAGCACGCAAAGCCTCACCTGACTTTGAGGTGATTTATGAAGAGAGCCGGGAAGCACTTCTTGAACATCTGAAGGATCTGGTCCGGAAGGGAGATACTATTCTTGTAAAAGCATCTCACTTTATGAAGTTTGAAGAGGTTGTCAAGGCATTAGAAGAAATGTAAATCTATTTGACAAAAACTCCTTTCGAGTGGCTGAATTATCGCGAGAAACGGATGATCCAGCTGCAGAGGGGAGTTTTTTGTATTTTTGAGGGAGAATTTGACGAACGATTTTTGTTTCCAGCAGGTTCAATGAGGTGTAGAATGTGAATTAACAGCAGGAAATAACCGGTAAGATAATATCGGACAGACTGTAAAGGCAAGGAGGAGCTTATGCTGGAAAAAATCATGAATCTGCAGATATTGCTTTGTGTCATGGCAATTGCCGGGGCATCTGGTGCAGTCGGGATGCTGGCAGTACATCTTACTTACAGAAGAACTCTGCGAAAAACAAATACGGTTACAAGCCTTAAAGAAAAGTGGCTGAACCTCTGGCGAACACGAGATAAACTGTTGAACAGAATGAACCTGCTGGTCTGGGTGCCGGCACTTTTGTCGACGCTGTGTCTGTGCCTGGCGATCCTGTTTGTGACCAGGCTTGAGTGGACAGGCGGTCTGCCGCTTCGATATCTTTATATGGGAACAGTGATCCCGGTTGGCTTGATGGTTCTGAGACAGGCACTGGATTTTGCCTACAGAGAGGAACTGGTGATGAATTCTCTTGCGGATTATATTTTATCAGCACGGACACGAAGAGAAGAGGTGGCAGCTCCCAGAAGAACAGAACCGTCTGTAGTACCGGAGAAGGTGGCAGATCCTGTATTTCAGGAGGAAATGGTAGAAAAAATCACTGCCAGTATCCGTCAGACTGCCGCTACAGGAAGTCATTTCAGTAAGATGCTGAGTCCGGAAGAAGAGGAGATCATGCGAGAAATTATCCGGGAATTTATGGAGTGATGAATGGAGAATGGAATACTACTTGTAGAAATCTAGTTCGTTTGTTATACTTTCACTGAATTGCAGAAAAATCTGAGAAACCTGAAAATATGCAGCTGCAAAGAAATAAGACAGTTGCGAATACACGAAATAAAGGAGAAATGGGGAGAAGCCCCATGAAACAGGAATGAATAAAAAAAGAATTACATGGATAGAACTTCTTCGTATTGCTGCCTGTATTGGCGTGATCGGTATTCATGCCGGATCGCAGCATTTCCGGGATACAGCACTGGATTCAGGTGTATGGAGAGTTTCTAATTTTTATCATGGGATCAACCGGTTTGCGGTTGCTTCGTTTGTTATGATCAGCGGTACACTGTATCTGGACAGCAAACGCAACTGGTCTCTGAAGAAACTGTGGAGCAGAAATATTTTACAGATTGCGGCTGCGTATGTGTTCTGGCAGCTTTTTTATGCAGTGTACAGAATTGTGGAGGCAGGAAATACAATAACCAGCCCATTTGCATTTTTTAAGAAGATATTAGTCTACTGCAGCACTTCTTACTTTCATTTATGGTATCTTCCGATGCTGGCAGGACTTCTGGTCGTGACGCCGCTTTTGTGGGAGATTGTAAACTGTGAACGTGGAAAGAAATGGGAAGAATACCTGATCCTGCTGTTCTTGGCTGTCAAGATCATACCGTATACAGTGAACTGTTTCTCTTTTCCGCTGAAGGAACATATTATGGATCTGATGTATACCGTTCAGCCGGGAATGATCATGGACTATGCAGGATATTTTATTCTGGGGCATTATCTTTCTCATTATGAGATTTCCAAAAAGCTGGAACGGACAGTTTATGTTTTGGGAATTTCACTGATTCTTGCAGCAATTCTGCTCAGTCAGTATATGTCACCGAAAGTGGGAAGAGAACTTCAGTCCTACTATGAAAACTTCACGCTGGCAGGATTTTTCTGGGGAAGTGCGATTTTCCTGTTTTTCAAAAATTATGTATCCAAAATACATTGGAGCGAGAAACAGGAAGAGTTTATATGTCGATTGGGAGGTTATACTTTTGGAATTTATCTGATCCATGCATTTTTCCGCGATATCCTGCACAGGGCAGGAGTGGACAGTATGATGATCGGAAACACTTTTATTGCGATTCCGATAGTTATGATATGCATCTTTGTACTTAGCTGTATTGCTGTAATACTTATAAAGAAAATACCGGTCCTGGGTAAATGGATCGTCTGAAAATTCTGGGATGCTCCTGTCGTCTCGGGATAAAAACTGCCGCTCACAGCAAGCTGTTATTATCAGCAAAGCTGCTGGCGGCAGTTTTTTAATCTTCTTCGATGATCTGAATTTCCAGATAGTCAAAGTCAATATGTTCAATAAAACTGTCCTGGCGGAATCTGGTTCTGGCGTGGCGTTTAAAATCGGCAACATTGCTGTCCAGCCAGATGGGATTCTCCAGGTCGAAATCATAGCAGATTTCCTGAAGTGCCCGGAAAATCTTGTGTGTTCTTGTATCTTCTGAATCATCATCAATGACGATGTCTTTTAGCATGTGGTTATCCTTCCACATTTTTCCCCATAAACGGAACATAGTTTTACCTCACCTTTCTGTTGTCTGTTATCAGGAACAGAAGTATCAAATTTCTATGCGATAGTATAGTCGATTTGCAGAAGAAAGTAAAGAAAAGGATTTTTC
>CAKRTP010000165.1 GCA_934402155.1 uncultured Blautia sp.
TCTTCATCTTCATGTGCGATAAGATAATCAAGCTGAAGATCTTCTTCTGAATATTTATTTTCAATAATTTGAACCTGTGGAACTTTAGATCCCTCTTCACCAACCAACTTAATAAGCGGGCGTTTGATGATCATTCTTCGATCTTTTCCTTTGTTTTCTGTACATTTAGAAAGAGCTTCGTCCATATCATAAAAACCAGCAGCAATTAATTCTTTGATTTCATCTGTAAGATCTGCTTCTGTTGCCTGAACTACAGCACCACCCTCTACAAAAATTCCTTCATATGTAATTTGTGAATAGCCTTTTTTAGCTTTGAATGCTAATGCAAGTCCTTTTTTAACGCGTTCCGTATCTGCATTTGGATCATATTCATATTCAAATCCTTTTCTGAGCGGTACAAATTTTCCACCTTTTACTTTACCGCCATCAGTCAGATCATTTCCGTTATATTCTTTAAATTTCTCTAATACACAACCTGTAATAGGAAATACGCATTTGTCTTTATCAGGTTTACCCACAGAATATTTATCAATAAGAAGTGTCTGTGTAAATGCAGCCATATATTTTTCGTCTTCTTTTTTAATATAAATACTATTGATTTCTTTTTTTACCTGCACGTTTCCCTGATACATAGAATATCTGAGCTGTCCTCTTACTTTGATTTCCATATCGTTAGTAAGATAATCAGACAAATACTTAATTGCATCATATTGCTGGAGGAATTTAGATACGACAACATTTCCTTTTGTATCTTTTTCAATTCCAATATTTATGAAACATAAATCCCCGATATCTTTCAGATATTCTTCGTTAAATCGATCGTTCCAGTCCAGTTGGTATTGATTATCAAAATCATCCGTACCGTCATCTTTTTTTCCATGAACATAACAAACATTATCTCTGCCTGCTCCATATCCACCCATTAATTCACAACGAACTTTTCCATGTTTCTCTCCGCAATCTACATCAAGATTAATTACATTATAAATCCAATCACTTTTATCTGAATGTTCGTCAATCTTAAATGTATAATCATTTATGCATGCTTTACCTATTAATATAAAATTCTGTACCCAGCCTTTTTTTTCTAATACTTTTTTTTCTTTTACTCTTGCCATTATTTACTCCTGTAATCATAAAATCTACTATCGTTATTTAACTTCATTGCTCGATCTTGATAATAACGAACAATATTTATTCTTCCGCAGCTTTTGCATTTTACAAGTTTTGTAGAATATCCATATCCATGATCATCATAAAATACTTCTGAATTATCATACGTATTCGTTTTACAACAGCTGCTGCATTTTACATCTAATCGTATCACTCATTCAATTCCCCTTTCTTCATTATTCCAAATCAGATAGGATCACCAAGAATGATATTTCTCGCATATTTCATAGCTGTTGCAGAACAAAATTTACCAAAATACTGTCCTATTTCAATGACTGTATCTGGTTCTTCTTTCATACAATCATCATATATTCTTGAAGGTAATTCCCTTGCGACTGTTTTCATATTCTGTTCGCACCAATCAGTAGGAATAATACCTTCATCACGCATTTTATAAAGTTCTTTTTCTACTCTTCGTCTTGTTACAATTGACTCAGTTAATTCTTGAGCCGCTGCTTTTTCTTGAAGTTTCTGAGGATCTATCATCTTCCTTATATGATTATTTTTTTTCACCTCATAAAACTTATCTCCAACGATTTTTACTACAAATGGTAATCTTGTGTTAGGATCATTAAGCCTTGTTTGATTTTTGCAAATCACACCTTCTTGAATATCTCCGTATGCGGATTTTTTTCCTATAAAGCTCATTACATGATCCCAACTAATAAATGGTCCAACATAATAAGTGTTGATGTAATCTAAACCATGTTCTTCTGCAAATTTCTTTACTTCTGTCTGCGGCAAATAAGTTTCCTTATTTACATCAAATATATCGAACACATACCATTTCTTAGTACATTCAGGATAATAAATAATTGCATTTCTTGCTCCAGACCATTCTCCAAATACTACATAATCTGGATAATCTTTAAAATCATTTACATTCAGAGACTGAATATAATTATAGAATCCATTTAATGTATTTCCTAAAGGATCCAATGTTTGTCTTCTTGAGAATGCTATCAACTTGCCTGTTTCAATATCATACCTGCAAGATGCGTTGCTCCCATCGAACTTTTCCTGCACAACGATCTCATCACCAGGTTGAAAACCGTCAGCGAATCCTTCTTTTAGTCTCTGTATATCCATAAACTCTTTTTGCTTCATTATTCCACCTCGCTTTCCGAGACAGAATAATATTGCATGTCACTCTGACAACGTTGCATCGCGATTAAGCGATGACTCAATATTTACCTCTTGTATATTTCATTTCTAGTTATTAATTTTTACTATTATAATCTATATATTATTTTTTAATTTTTACTCTACAACCAAATTTGGCTTCGATTTCATCCATGGTTACTTCCTTGATTTTTTCTTCGTAAACTAACTCAAATCCCATTTCCTTAAAACTATCAAATGTATCTGAGCATAACGTTCCAAGATGTCTCTCATCTTTTGTTCTCCATATTTTAATAATCCTATTGTCTCCTCCGTCAAATCTAAATGTTAGATCTGAATTAATCATGTTAAGGCTTCTGAATTTCTTAATACTCTGACGCTTATTATTCATAAACCATCTAATGATATCTCCTACACCAGTATCCTTTAACACAATGCCATAACTTCCTTTTGTTGAAAGAACGATATCACCTGTTTTTAACATTGCCAAATAATCCATTTTTCTTTTCTCCTTTATTAATTATTCTGTAGTAACATAAATACTACAAATGGAAACTCTGGGACTCGAACCCAGGACCGACCGGTTATGAGCCGGGTGCTCTAACCAACTGAGCTAAATTTCCATTATGATTTTCTATAGTTACCATAAGCTATGAACTTAACGTCTTAATCACTGCCGATACCTACCTAACCAACTAACCTCGCTATAGAAAATCATTATTCCAGATACGACTACACCAAACCATATTGTTTGCCTCACCAAAGACATTTCCCTCAACCTCGTCATGTATCAAGAATATTTCAGAAATATTTTTCTTTCATATGACTACACACATGCTCCTACACGTCACCTCGCCTCTTCCCGTCCTCATCACATAAAAGATCATCTATATAAATGTATGTGCTACCAAACCCTCTACCAACCTCGCACTGAGCCATACCCAAGGTACAGACTGTTCCCAACTTAGCTTCGTCTCATTGTAAATTCATAACAGAATATATTTGTCTGAGATTAAGAGATAAGACACCTTGCTTATTCTATCTCAAGTAGGTTAACCTTCAGATCCTAATTAATCCGTGGCCTTTGGATATCCAAAGATCTGAATACGGATAGTGGGATTCGAACCCACATGATTTCTCCGGAGAGTTTGAGTCTCCTACGTCTGCCAGTTCCGTCATATCCGCACAAGCGTTTTATGATTAAACGCTTGTTAATTTTTACTATTATACCGTATAAT
>CAKRTP010000166.1 GCA_934402155.1 uncultured Blautia sp.
GCTGCTTCTTTCACAAAACTTCCTCTCGGAGGTGTGATATGCTGAATTCTCATAGGTTCCGTAATAATATCTGACACCTTCATTTTCTGGTTCAGGCTGGATGCTGAATCCTGAAAGATCATCTGGCGTCTGGTCTGCAGCATTTTTTTATTCTTTCTGAATTCTTTTTTGTCACAGATATTTACATCTTTGTACCAGATTTCTCCCAGAGCCGGCTGATAGATATTCATCAGACATCTGGCTACGGTAGATTTTCCGGAACCGGATTCTCCTACCAGCCCAAAGATCTCACCTTTGTGAATCTGGAAAGAGACATCATCCACAGCCTTTACTTTGATCTTTTTCGTCAGATGAAACTGCTGGGTCAGATGTCTGACATCTAATAATACTTCTTTACTCACTGCACTGTCCTCCCATAGGTGATTTGATCTGTGGTGCCCTTGGGTCCAGCAGCCAGGTTGCCGCATAATGCGTGTCTGTGATTTTAAACATAGGCGGCATTTCTTCATAATCAATATTTAAAGCATATTCATTTCGACATGCAAAAGCATCACCCTTTGGTGGATCGATCAAAGTCGGCGGCATGCCAGGAATCGTATACAGACTTTCTTTTCCGTTTGCAAATGCCGGAAGTGATCTCATAAGTCCCCATGTGTACGGGTGTCTCGGATCATAATAAACTTCCTCAGCTGTACCGATCTCTACAATCTTGCCTGCATACATTACTGCTACCCGATCCGCTACCCGGGCAACAACTCCCAGATCATGGGATACCAGTATGGTGGCTGTTCCCAGTTTCATCTGTATTTCGCGCAGAAGATCCAGAATCTGTGCCTGTATGGTCACATCCAGTGCAGTTGTCGGCTCATCTGCAAATAAAATATCCGGATCTGATGCAAGTGCGATCGCCATAACGCATCTCTGGCGCATCCCGCCGGAGAACTGCCAGGGATACTGATGATAACGTTCCTTTGGATGCGAAATCCCCACCAGTTCCATAAGTTCAAGTACCTTCTGATCTACCTGCTCTTTCGTATAATTCTTATTGTGAATGATCACTGCTTCCGCGATTTGTTTTCCAATTTTTATAGTTGGATTCAGAGAAGTCATAGGATCCTGAAAGATCATGGAAAAAATTTTTCCACGCAATTTCTGCATCTCTTTTTCCCGATAACAGGTAATGTCCTGCCCGTTAACACTGATGCTGCCCTCTTTGATCCTGGCACTTGGCGGCAAAAGCTTCATGATACTTTTGCAAAGTACGCTCTTTCCACATCCGGATTCTCCAACTATAGCCAGCACTTCTCCCTTCTTTAACGAAAAAGAGACATCTCTTACCGCCTGAACCTCTCCCGAAGGACCGTCTATGCTGACTGAAAGATTTTTGACCTCTAATAAATGTTCCATTTTTAACCCTTTTTCCACTCGTGTAAAAAGGGGGCACTCCACGTACCCCCATCACAACCTATTTCTTATTATTCGATTGTCCAGTCTGCAACATTCCAGAAAATACCTACTCCGTGATGTCCCATAATGGTATCAGGATCGATTCCCTTAATGTTACTGTCAGCTACATAGTTAGCATCGATATAGCAGATCATTGCATAAGCCGGATCCTCTGCAAGAGCTTTCTGGAAATTAGCATAAGCTTCTTTACGAACTTCCGGATCAGCTGTCTGTCTTGCCTCTGTCAGATATTTGTCAACTTCCTCGTTAGAGTAGCTGGAGTAGTTTGCTCCCTTATCTGTTCCGAATACTTTGTATGTATGGTCGTCAGCGTCAAACGGGCTTCCCCATCCGATCAGGAATGCCATCTGTCCGGCCCAGTCTGTCTGTGCAGGAATATCTACAGATACATCCATGCCGATTTCTTTCAGTTCCTGTGCTGCGATCTGTGCCATATCAATACGTACCTGGTCTCCGGCACTTACGCTGATAACGAAACCAACTTTTTCGCCGTCGCGATAGTAGAATCCGTCATCACCCATTTCACATCCGGCAGCTTCAAGGATTTCTTTTGATTTTTCCGGATTGTAATCATAGTGTTCAACATCTTCGCAGTTGTAGATATTTCTCTGAAGAGGACCATAAGCAGGCATTCCCTGTCCCAGGATAACTGCATCGATGATTGCCTGACGGTCAAGTCCGTAGCATACTGCCGGGATCAGATCACGGTTTTTCTGCCAGTATTCGTTTCCAAAGTTGAACATGATTCCACGATAATCAGCTGTCTTCATATCATAACATGTGTATGCGTCATCATCAGCAAAAGAAACTGCATCCTTCGGTGTCAGAAGAGCCATATCCAGTTCTCCGGATTTTAACTGAAGAGCTTTTGCATTGTCATCCGGTACGATCTTGAATACGATTTTGTCGATGGAAGGCTCGCCTTTGAAATAATCTTCATTCTTAACCAGTGTGATAGCCTGTCCTTCATCCCAGGATTCAATCTTGTATGGACCTGTTCCTACCGGATTACGGAAGAAATCAGATGTCTGCATATCCTCTCCCTCAAGCAGGTGCTTAGGAAGCACTGCCATTGTCATATAATCAAGGAATGCTACGTTTTTGTCCTCGAGTTTGAATGCAACTGTATGATCGTCGATCACATTGATCTCTTCTACGTCCTCATAGTTCGGTGCATTCTCAGAACCATTTTCCGGATCCATGATAGCCTCGATGGTAAATTTAACATCGTCTGCTGTAACAGGTTCGCCATCCTGCCACTTAGCATCTTCTGCCATATGGAATGTGTAGGTGTTTGTTGCATCATCAAAATCCCAGCTTTCTGCCAGTCCCGGAACTACCTGATTATCTCCGTCATGTGCAGTTAATCCGTTGAAGATCAGAATATTGATCTCGCCATGCTCGTCCATAGCCGGGTTGATTCTGGTATAATCTCCGCTTCCATATACCAGTGTTGTTTCTTCGTCTGCCAGTACAGGCACTGTGGTTCCGGCGCTGACCAGTGATACAGTCAGAAGCATTCCGGCCATTGTCAATAGACCCTTTTTCATTATCTGTTCCCTCGCTTTTTTTAATTTGGTAACTTATTCAATGATACCAAAACGGGCTATCTTCCATAAGCCCTGTGGGGGGATATTGACATATTCCTTTTTATACCAGACATATTCCATTTATATATATCTTTTATAAAGAAAAAAACACAGTACGACAGAAATGCTCTGTCATACCATGTTTTTTAGTTACTGTGGACAGTTACGTTTTTTACTCTGTCCTATTCTGCCAGCAATCCTGCCGCCCGCATATTTGCAAGCAGAAGATTAAACTGATTTACCACATCTTCTGCACTTGTCGCATTTGCGACCGCTGCCGCAGGAGTTATGGTACCTGCGGGGCCTGTAGGGCCGGTTGGACCGGTTGCTCCTGTAATTCCCTGAGTTCCGGCCGGGCCTGTTGCTCCTGTCACACCAATCGGTCCCTGGACTCCCTGTAATCCCTGTGGTCCCTGAGGGCCAGTTGCACCAGGACATCCTCTTGGTCCCATAGGACCAGTCGGACCTG
>CAKRTP010000167.1 GCA_934402155.1 uncultured Blautia sp.
CAGGCTATCCCGCAGGCACTGATGTCACTGTTTACGATCATTGTAACTTTTATTTCCATGCTGATCCTGAGTCCGCTTCTTACTGTTCTGGCTGTTCTGATCATTTTTATAATGCTCTTTGTGACAGGGAAAATCGGTGCCAGGAGTGGAAAATATTTTGTACGTCAGCAGATGTCTCTGGCAGATGTGACAGGTTTTGTTGAAGAACGTATGAATGGTCAGCGTGTTGTAAAGGTTTTTAATCATGAAAAGAAATCAGAAGAGGAATTTGATAAACTGAATGAAGCTCTTTTTGAGAGCGCGGCACAGGCTAATAAATATGGTAATATGATGGGACCGGTTATCGGAAACATCGGAAATCTGCAGTTTGTTCTGACAGCTGTACTTGGCGGAATTCTTTCTGTTGCAGGTGCTGGCGGGATCACACTTGGCGTTATGGCTTCCTATCTGCAGTTTACAAAGAGCTTCACACAGCCGTTCATGCAGGTTGCACAGCAGTTCAACTCTATCGTTATGGCTCTCGCAGGTGCGGAACGTATCTTCAATCTGATCGATGAGAAGCCGGAAGATGATGAGGGCTATGTAACTCTTGTCAATGCGAAGAAGGATGCCGATGGGAATATTACAGAGTGCACAGAGCGAACCGGTATGTGGGCATGGAAACATCCACATTCTGCAGATGGTTCAGTATCTTATACTGAGTTGAAAGGTGATGTGAGATTTGAAGATGTGACATTTGGCTATAATGAGGACAAAACAATTCTTCACGATATCAGTCTTTATGCAAAACCAGGTCAGAAACTTGCTTTTGTAGGTTCTACAGGAGCAGGAAAAACAACAATCACAAACCTGATCAACCGATTCTATGATATCCAGGACGGAAAGATCCGTTATGATGGGATTAATATCACGAAAATCAAAAAAGATGATCTGAGACATTCGCTTGGTATTGTTCTCCAGGATACACATCTGTTTACAGGAACGATCAGGGACAATATCCGCTATGGCAAGCTGGATGCAACGGATGAGGAAGTTTATGCAGCAGCGAAACTTGCTCATGCAGACCAGTTTATAAAGATGCTGCCGAAAGGTTATGATACTCTGCTGAGTGGTGACGGTGAGGAACTGTCACAGGGTCAGAGACAGCTTCTTTCTATTGCCAGAGCGGCAGTGGCAGATCCTCCGGTACTGATCCTGGATGAGGCAACATCAAGTATTGACACGCGTACGGAGAGTATTGTACAGAAAGGTATGGACAATCTGATGAAAGGCCGTACTGTATTTGTGATCGCGCACAGACTTTCCACGATCCGAAACAGTGATGCGATCATTGTACTGGATCATGGAAAGATCATTGAAAGAGGTGATCATAAAGATCTGATCAGACAGAAAGGCACATACTATCAGCTTTATACAGGTAAGCTGGAACTTTCATAAGAAGTTCAGGTCGAACACACGTGAGATAAAAAGAAATGGCAGACGTTCTGGAAGCAGGGCGCAGGCCATTTCTTTGTTTTTGGGGGAGATTATGGGACGGTATCCGGTGGATAAAACTTCTTTTTGTTGACATTTGCAGGAAATATAATAAAATAAGTGAAAACGATTACATATTACAGGCAAAGGAGAAGAAACAGTTATGAAGCCAAAAGCTATTTTTCTGGATATTGATGGAACACTGACGGAACCGGGAACCAATGTACCGCCGGCATCGGCTCTGGAAGCAATAAGAAAAGCACGGGAAGCCGGAAATTATGTTTTTCTGTGCAGTGGAAGAAATTATGGAATGCTGTCACCGCTTCTGAAATACGGATTTGATGGTGCGGTGGCAAGTGCAGGAGGATATATTGTCTGCAAAGATGAAGTGATCTATGACTGTCCGATGACAGAAGAACAGCGGATCCGGATTATGGATGTTCTTAAAAGAAACGGAGTTTTTCGAACAGTGGAATGTATTGACAGTGCCTATGCGGATGAGGAGTTTAAGGAGTTTTTGAGAGAACATGCCGAACAGGGCGAAAACAGTGAACTGCTTCGCTGGCGTGAACAGATTGAAAAAGAACTGAATATACTGCCTATGCAGGAATATATGGATCAGCCGATTTATAAAGTTGTGGCTATGAGCCCGTCGCAGGAGGCTTTCAGTGCCTGTGAAGAGGAACTGAAAGAAGATTTTTCTTTCTGTATTCAGGAGAGAAGGGGCGGAATCATAAACGGGGAAAGCATAAACCATAAATTCGATAAAGGTACCGGTGTCAAAAGAGTTTGTGAGCATCTGGGAATTTCCCTGGAAGATTCCGTAGGCTTCGGAGACAGTATGAATGACAAAGAAATGCTTGAGATTGCGGGACTTAGCGTATGCATGGAAAACGGAAACGAGGAGATGAAGAAGATTGCAGATGTGATCTGCCCGTCTGTGGCAGAGGATGGAATAAAAAAAGCGTTTGAGGAATATCATCTTATGTAGTGCTTTTCTGAGAATTTTTGCAAAACATATCCTGGAGGTGAAAACGATTACAGAAAATTGCACAAAAATAACATTTGATGTTTGGCTGAAATGTCAATTTACAGATGAAATAAAAAGGGTTATATTAAAAATACGAATTGTAAACGATTTCACACAATAGCGAAAGCAAATACAAAGGAAAGAGGGAGTGAAAATGGCAATGGATTACGCAAAGTGTGCAAGACAAATCTTTGATACTGTAGGTGGCAGATCAAATCTTGTAAGTGCAGCGCACTGTGCAACAAGGCTTCGTCTGGTAACCGTGGACAATAGCAGGATCGATATGAAGAAACTGGAGAATATTGATGGTGTAAAGGGCGTTTTCAGCAATAATGGACAGCTTCAGCTTATTATTGGAACAGGTACAGTCAATAAGGTATATGATGAGTTTCTTAAGGTCAGCGGGATGAGTGCGGCAACCAAGGAAGAAGTGAAGGCAGCAGCTGCGGCAAAACAGCCGGTGTTTAAGCGGATGATCAAGGCTCTGGGAGATGTTTTTGTACCGATTCTTCCGGCGATCGTGGCTTCCGGGCTTATGATGGGACTGGTAGAGGCACTTGGTAAAGCAATACCTGCTTTTGCGGGAAGCGACTGGTATGGGATCCTAGATCTTTTTGCAAACACAGCATTCACTTTTCTGCCGATCCTGATCGCAGTGTCAGCGGCAAGGGTATTTGGCGGAAATATTTTTCTGGGTGCAGTTATCGGCATGATCATGATCCATCCGAATCTTATCAATGCGTGGTCTGTAGCTTCTATGGACGCGGCTGATATTCCTGTCTGGCATCTGTTTGGACTGCCGGTCAGACAGGTCGGATATCAGGGGCATGTGATTCCTGTTATCATTGCGGTCTGGATCATGTGCAGGCTGGAAAACTGGCTGCACAAGCATGTTCCGGAAATGATCGATCTTTTTGTAACACCATTGTGTACGGTACTGATCACAGGTTTTCTTACTATTGGACTGATCGGACCGGTATTTTCCACAGCGGAAACTTATGTACTTGA
>CAKRTP010000168.1 GCA_934402155.1 uncultured Blautia sp.
CCGAAGCAGATATCGACATATTCCATCATATCAGAAAGCATTTTCTGCTTTCCTTCTATGTCAGATGTCCATAATTTAGAACGGTAATTCAGGTCAAAAGAAACTGTTACATGGTGTTCTTTGGCCTTTTTTAATGCAGCAAAGGTAAGCTCTTTGGCTTCTTCACTTAATACCGGAGTGATGCCGGATACATGGAAAAGATCCGCATCCTTAAAGATCTCGTCAAAATCAAATTCATCAGGAGATGCTTTGGTAACAGAAGAATCTGCACGGTCATAGACAACACTGGAAGGACGAATGGAGGCACCGTTTTCAAGGAAATAGATTCCAAGACGTTTGCCGCCTCGGGCAATGTGCTCGCAGTCAACATTTAAACTTCTAAGGGTACTGATCGCAGCATCACCAATAGCGTTTTCCGGTATTTTGGAAAGAAAAACGGAATGATGACCAAATTCTGCCAGAGATGCAGCAACATTGGCTTCTGCACCTCCATAGTTGATCTCAAAATCGCGTGCCTGTGCAAAACGCTGATACCCAGGAGGAGAGAGTCTCAGCATGATCTCACCTAAAGTTACGACTTTAGCCATTGTTTATACCTCCCTGACAGTATGGACAAGTTCAACCGCTTCTTTTGTAAGTTCTGTGATCTTATCAAATTCTCCGGTTTTGATGAGGCTTCCTTTGACCATCCAGCTTCCGCCGCAGGCAAAGATTTTTTCGTAGCGGAGATAATCGCAGAGTGTAGAAGCACTGATACCGCCGGTAGGCATAAACTGCATCATATTATATGGGCCAGCCAGAGCTTTGATCATTGGAAGACCGCCTGAAGGTTCAGCCGGGAAAAACTTCACAAGACGAAGTCCGAGGGCATAAGCCTGAGCAAGTTCGCTTGGAGTTACAACTCCAGGAGTTACAGGGACACCTTTTTCCATACAGTAGCGGACAATTTCCGGATCAAGTCCAGGAGTAACGATAAAACGTGCTCCGGCGGCAACTGCACGGTCAACCTGCTCTTTTGTAAGAACAGTGCCCGCACCAACGATCATCTCAGGATACTGGGATGTCATAATGCGGATGGATTCTTCGGCTGCATCAGTACGAAACGTTACTTCGGCACAGGCAAGACCACCATCGCAGAGAGCCTTTGCCAGAGGTGCAGCATCGTTGGCATCGTCTAATACAACAACAGGAACGACACCGAATTTACCAAGTTTTTCTAATGTTGTATTCATAATATAAACTCTCCTTTAAGCCAGTGTTTTCATTACTTCATACGTACCATTTTCACGGATCTGAGTTAAGTAATTGCATACAGCTGCTTCAAATCCGGAAATCTGTGTCAGATCTTCGCCCCAGAAGGAAGTGTTGGTGCATACTGCATGAACAAGATCAGCTGCGGAATCATCTTTATGTGCAAGGTAGAATTCAAGAACTGCTTTATCATCTTTTACAGTGTATTCATTAGCTGCTCTTTTGGCTGTAAGTCCGTCTTCGCTCAGAGCATATCCGTTATAGAATGCAATGTAGAAGGCAAAAGAAGCTGTGATGCATGCAGGAAGTGTACCTTTGCGTTCAACATATTTTTTGAGAGAAGGCATAACACGTGCTTTCCATTTGGAAGTTGAATTCAGAGAAATGGAAAGAAGAGCGTGATCGATAAATGGGTTTTTGAAACGTTCTGTAACAGCTGCAGCAAAATCTTCGAGCTCTGCTTTTGGAAGGTCCAGAGTAGGGATGATCTCATCATAAATAGTTTTGTTCATAAATCCGCAGATCACATCGTCGTTCATGCAGTCTCTTACAATATCCTGTCCTGCAAGGTAAGCACCCAGTACAAAGGAGGTATGTGCACCATTTAAGATACGTACTTTTCTCTGTTTGTATGGTTTGTGGTTGTCAGTGATCAGGATTGGAAGGTTCGCTTTGTCAACCGGGAATTCATCTTTGATAGACTGAGGTCCTTCGATTACCCAGAATCCGAAGATTTCACCTGTGTCGATCAGGTTATCCTCATATCCGAGTTCTTCACAGATTGCAGCAGCTTCATTTCGCGGATATCCTGTTACAATGCGGTCTACCAGGGTAGAACAGAAGATGTTTTCAGCTTTGAGCCAGTTGATAAAGTCTTCACCGAGATTCCACTGTTCAGCATATTTTAATACACATTTTTCAAGTTCTTTTCCATTATCATCAATCAGCTCACAGGAAAGAATGATAAATCCTTTGCCGGCTTCCTGACCGAATTTCTGGAAACGGCGATACATGAACTGGGTCAGTTTTCCAGGATAGCTGTCTGCCGGAACATCGGTAAACTGACAGGAAGAATCATAGGTAATACCTGCTTCGGTTGTATTACATGCGATAAAACGGAGGTCCGGGTTATCTGCACATGCAAGAACTGCTTCAAAATCCTTATATGGATTAAGACAACGGCTTACACAGGAGATAACACGTTTTTTATTTACTTTTTTGCCATCCTGGAATCCACGGAGAAATAAGGTATAAAGCCCTTCCTGTTCGTTGATCATATCAGCAAGACCGGGAGCAATTGGCTGACACAGAACAACCTTGGAATTGAATCCGGCTTTTTCGTTTAACTCATCTATAAAATAATCTACAAATGCACGGAGGAAGTTTCCCTCACCAAACTGAAGTACACGTTCCGGTGCTGATTCAAGAAGATATCCATCATAGCCCTGTTCTTTTAAAGTTGCATAAGATAATTTTTTCATTTCTGCATTTTCCTTTCATATAATAAATAATTCGATTTATAAAGTAACTCCCTGTTTGAAAATAGCCATATCATGGAAACCAGCTTCCTCGGATTTGGATTTCTTTCCGGAAGCAATCTCAAGGACAAAGTCCAGAAGATTTTCGGAAAGTTCATCGAGAGGAGTATCATTTACCATGACTCCACAGTTGAAATCGATCCAGTTCTGTTTCTTCATGGCAAGCTGGTTATTTGTGGAGATCTTAACTGTAGGTACAGGACTTGCAAAAGGTGTTCCTCGTCCGGTGGTAAAAAGTACAATGTGTGCACCGGATGCTGCAAGAGCAGTAGAGGCAACCAGATCATTGCCAGGTGCGCTCAGCAGGTTTAATCCTTTTTCCTTTACAGGTTCTCCATAAGAAAGAACTCCCATAACAGGTGCACTTCCGGATTTCTGGGTACATCCGAGAGATTTGTCTTCCAGGCTGGAGATGCCACCTTTTTTGTTTCCTGGAGAAGGATTTTCATAAATAGTCTGATTGTGACTTTTAAAATAGTTTTTGAAATCGTTGACAAGGGCAACTGTCTGGTTAAACAGATCTTCCGTCTCACAGCGGTTCATAAGTGATTCTTCGGCGCCGAACATTTCAGGAACTTCTGTAAGAATCGTAGATCCGCCCATGGAGATCAGCTTGTCAGAGAA
>CAKRTP010000169.1 GCA_934402155.1 uncultured Blautia sp.
ATCTCCTGCTCTGATTCAAATACATATGGACATCCTTCCCCGGAAACAACAGAAAGACTGGATAAGAATGGAATAAAGACCATGTACACAATGAAAAGCGGAGCGGTTACAGTTTATACAGATGGCAGACGTATGTGGACCGAAACTTTCCGCAGCAAAAAAACGTCATAGAATATGAAGCAGTTTTGTAGTATGATAAACTGGAAAAATACATCAGGAGGAGACGGAAATGGTAAAGATCGTACGAAAAACTGTTTTGTATATGACTTCGCTGCTGCTTTTGGGATGTCTGGGATGGATTCTGGCTCATGCGGTGTGCACTGTCCCTCAGGCAAAAAATATATTCAAAGACAAAAACATGCTCCTGGTGATTCTGGCAGGAGGTCTGTTTTGGCTGCTGTTGTTTATGAAACTGGCAGATCTCAGCTGTTTCTGGAGCAAAAAGACTCTTCTGAAGGGAACAGCTGCTGTTTTCTTGCTGCTTCTGGTACTGCAGCTGCTGTATCTGTATTATGTAAGGTACTGGGTGGGATATGATAATCTGCTGGTCCTTGATGAGGCGTGGCATATGCAGGAGAGCGGGCATATCTCTCCGGATTTTTATGATTTTTATTTTCAGCGTTATCCCCATAATCATCCGGTTACAATACTGCTGTACTGGATCCTTTTGGCAGCCGGGAAACTTGGGATTGCAGATCTGTACTGGATCCCGCATCTTCTGGGACTGGTGTGCACAGATATTGCGTTGTTGTTTATGTGGAAACTGATATGTGAAACAGCAGATATCCACAGAGGTTTTTTGATGGCAGTGCTGAGTCTTCTGGATCCGGTTGTTTATATATGGCTTCCGTGGCATTATACAACAGTATGTCTGCTTCCGTTTCTGAGTGCTGCAGTCTATTTTGGATGGAAAGTATGGAAGACAGAGACTATACGAAAGCAGGCTGTTTATGTTATTCTGACAGGTATACTTGCAGCAGCCGGAATGAGAATCCGCATAACGGAGGGGATTCTTCTCATTGCATTTGCTGTCATGGCAGTCTGCATGGGAGAATGGAAAAAACACAGGCTGGTGTTCTGTACCTTTCTGTTTCTGATAGTATTTGGAGTAACCTGGGCACTGACAGGAGTGATAAAAAGTCATTATGCAGATTTTGACAGCTCGGACAGGGAGTTTCCTCCGGCACATTTTGTGATGATGGGAGTTGGCGGAGATGGGACTTATAAGAAACAGGATGTGGAATTTACAGAAAAAATTCCGGGAGAAGCAGAAAAGACAAGA
This sequence comes from uncultured Blautia sp., assembly GCA_934402155.1. GTDB lineage: Bacteria > Bacillota > Clostridia > Lachnospirales > Lachnospiraceae > Blautia_A. The sequence goes on from CAKRTP010000169.1 coordinate 1,283, forward strand.
GCTGATCTTGATGAGGCAGAGAAACGTATCGGGAATCTTGGAATAAAAGGAATGATTTCTCTTATGGGCAGAAAAATGCTTGTTACATGGCAGGATGGTTCCTGCGGGCTTCAGGCAGAATGGCTGTATCCGCTCAAAACTTCCAGGGCATTTTTATATATCTGCGGAGAAAAAAACGATCTGTTCCTGTGTCTGACACAGGCTTTTTATGTGATGCTTCTGTTCCTGGTCATGCTGGGGACGGCATTATCTATGGTGAGAGGCAGAACAGGCACAGGACTGCTGCTGAGACTTTTGTTTCTTGGGAATATCCTGTTTTATCTGATGTGGGAAGCACAGAATCATTACAGCATCGGAATGACAGGTGTGATCCTGTTTCTGGCGGCAGATGCTCTGGGAGGACTCTGCACAGAAAGAATCTGCGTTCAGAAGTTTATCAGAAGGAAAAGTATCTGGGGAATTTCAGCGGCAGCTATGACCGTGGCACTGGCGATTTTGCTGTACAGACCATTATTTACAGAGGAAACGCAGTGGAGAGAGTTTTCAGTGCGTAATATTTACCGGGTGGGACAGAATCTTGGAAATCTCACGTCGGGAGACAGGGTATCACAGACGTTTACGACAGCGGTGCCGTTTGACCATATTCTGGTGCAGGGGTATCTGAAAAAGGGTGAAGCATCTGACGGAGGCTGTCGGATGGAGATACGTGATGCTGAGGGAGAGACCCTGGTCAGTACATTTGTGACAGCAGAACAGATAAGGGAGAAACAGCTGGATTTTGTGTTCGAACCGATTGTGCCGGAGGGCGAAACAGTTTATACTATTGTGATCGAACCAGAGGGGATTGAGAAGGCTCATGCTTTACAGCTGTACCGTTTCAACAGTTCGATCGATTTGTATCCGGATGGAAAACTGAGCTGCAATGGGAAAGAAGAGAATGGAGATCTGATCTTTTCTGTCTATGAAGAAAAAACGGGGACAATTTTCAGGAGGGATTTTTTGAAGTGAAAAATTTACAGGAAGATATAAAAACAGGAAATTTCAGAAAGGTATATCTCTTGTATGGAGATGAGGCATATCTGAAGATCCAGTATAAGGATAAGCTGGTCAGGGCATTGAATCCGGACGATGATACGATGAATTTCAGTAAATACGAAGGAAAAGGAATTGCAGTAAATGAGATGATCGATCTTTGTGAAACGATGCCGTTTTTTGCGGATCACAGGGTAATCCTTGTGGAAAACTCCGGATTTTTCAAAAATAAATGTGAAGAACTTGCAGATTATATAAAGACAATGCCTGATTATGTGCGGATGATCTTTGTGGAAGAGGAAGTAGATAAGCGGAACCGGCTGTATAAAGCTGTCAAGTCGGAAGGAAGGGTCGTGGAGTTCGCAAAGCAGGATGAAAAAACCCTGATGCGCTGGGCAGCAGGAATTCTCGGACGAGAGGGCCGCAAGATCACCATGCGTGATATGGAACTTCTTCTGACAAAAACAGGTACGGATATGGGGAATATCCGAAATGAACTGGAGAAACTTATTACCTTTACGATGGGACGTGATGTGGTTACTGCGGAGGATATTGAGGAAATCTGTACGACGAGGACGGAGAACAAAATTTTCGAGATGGTCCGTGCAGTCACTGAGAAAAATCAGAGAAAGGCACTGGATCTTTATAATGACCTTCTGACGCTTAGAGAACCACCGATGAGGATTTTGTTTCTGTTGTCAAAACAGTTCCGGCAGATGACTCTGGCAAAAAAAATGTCAGGAGAGGGTGCGGCACAGAGTGAAATTGCATCGAAACTCGGAGTACAGTCGTTTGTGGTAAGAAATCTGCTGTCCTGTGCACGGGCATATAGTACAGAGGAGCTTGAGCAGGCAGAACTTGATTTTGTGGAAGCGGAGGAGGCGGTCAAGACAGGCCGACTTCAGGATATGCTGAGTGTGGAACTGCTGATCGTCAAATACAGCAGTGCCGGAAGGTGAGAAGATCTTACTATTTGAGGGCGCGTAAGCCCTCAAAAACAATATACACAGGTGTCTTGACACCCAACATGTCTGGTAGTATAATGGCGGAAATGAAAAAAAGAAAGTCCGG
>CAKRTP010000170.1 GCA_934402155.1 uncultured Blautia sp.
TTCGGTACAAACGACCTTACACAGATGACATACGGCTTCTCCCGTGACGATGCAGGTAAATTCCTGAACGCTTACTACGATGCTAAGATCTTCGAGAACGATCCATTCGCTAAACTTGACCAGGTTGGCGTTGGTAAACTCATGAAGATGGCAATCGAGCTCGGAAGACCGGTTAACCCGAACCTTCACGTAGGTATCTGTGGAGAGCACGGTGGAGATCCGTCCTCTGTAGAATTCTGCCACAAGATCGGTCTTAACTATGTATCCTGCTCACCGTTCCGTGTACCGATCGCTCGTCTGGCAGCAGCTCAGGCAGCAATCGCTGAGAAGAACGCGTAAGCTAAAACAGAAATCTGACATTTCTGTTTGTACGAATTATAGATTAGTACATTGTGTCCAAACGGAGTAATACCGAACCTCATGGTGTGAGTTATCACATCATGAGGTTCTTTTAGCGTTGTTAAAGTTTTAACTGGGGGGAGTTGTTTTGAAGAATAACAAATATGAAATCGATATGTGCAATGGTTCGATTATGGACAAGCTGATCTCGTTTTCATTGCCGCTGATGCTCTCGGGTATCCTGCAGCTGATGTTTAATGCTGTGGATATTATTGTTGTAGGGCAGTTCTCGGGAAGTGAGGCACTTGCAGCAGTCGGATCGACCACCGCTCTGATCGCTGTTTTTACAAATTTATTTATTGGAATATCTCTTGGAGCGAATGTGCTTGCTGCACGGTTTTACGCTTCAGGTAAACATAAAGAAATGTCAGAGACAGTACATACTTCGATTATGCTGGCTTTGGTGAGCGGAATTATCATGGCATTTGTCGGATTGATTTTTTCGCGACTGGCACTTGAGGTCATGGGTACACCGGATAATGTCATTGCTCATTCTACACTGTACATGCGTATTTATTTTCTCGGAATGCCGTTTTTTATGCTTTATAACTATGGTGCGGCTATTCTGAGGGCAGTAGGAGATACAAAACGTCCGCTGTTTTATCTGATCATATCAGGGATTACAAACGCGGCAATCAATATGCTCCTTGTCATTGTATTTCATATGGGAGTGGCTGGTGTTGCGATCGGAACAGTAGTTTCACAGTGTATTTCCTGCGTGCTTGTATTACGCTGTCTGTACTGTTCGGAAGGAAGTTATCAGCTCAGATTTTCAAAGCTGACCATAAAGAGCTATTATTTGAAACAGATTTTTCAGGTTGGAATTCCGGCAGGAATCCAGAGTACGGTGATAAATATTTCAAATGCATTGCTGCAGTCTTCTGTAAATTCTTTTGGCTCGATCGCCATGGCAGGATATACAGCTGCAAATAATATTTTTGGATTTTTGTATGTGTCAGTAAATGCTGTAACACAGTCGTGTATGAGTTTTACAAGTCAGAACTATGGTGTGCGTAAGACAAAACGTATGGATAAGATTTTGCTGGATTGTGTCATCCTGTCTTTTGCAGTCTCATTTACATTGGGATGCGGTGCATATTTTTTCGGAGATAAATTACTTCGCCTGTATACAAGTGATCCGGATGTCATTCAGTGTGGTATTGAAATCCTTGCTTACACGACAGTTCCGTATTTCTGCTGCGGAATCATGGATCTGATACCGGGAGCGCTTCGTGGAATGGGACGATCCGGTGTGCCGATGATCCTGTCGATCATAGGTACAGTAGGAACACGTATTGTGTGGATCTTTGGACTGTTTCCGCATCACAGAAGCCTGAGCTTTCTGTTTGTTTCTTATCCGGTATCCTGGATCATTACAATTATACTGCAGGTAATCTGTTATTATTTTGTGAGAAAAAAAGTACATAAAACTATTTTAAACGTATGACGGACTTATTCAGTCCGTCATATTTTTTCCTGTTTATTTCAGAAATTTTCGAAGCAGTTTTTCGTGATGTGGAGTATATGGCTGATAACGCATGGAAAAATCGATCCAGGTTTTTTTGTTTACAATACTCTTGTAATGGGAAAATGTCCGGAAACCTTCCTCGCCGTGGTAAGAACCCATTCCGCTTTCGCCAAAGCCGCCGAATCCCATCTCAGAAGTTGCAAGGTGGATCAAAGTATCATTAATGCATCCACCACCAAAACTGCACTGTTCCATAAATCTGCGAGCGGTTTTTCTTCGTGAGGTGAAGATATAGAGAGCAAGAGGATGAGCCATGGAATTGATCTTTGGAATAACCTCATCAATAGAATCATAAGTTATAATCGGGAGAACAGGGCCAAAAATCTCCTCCTGCATCGCCGGATCATCAAAGGCGGAGTCAAGGATCGTCGGTTCGATGCGAAGAGTGTCCGGGACGGATGCTCCTCCATATAACACTTTGCCGGAGGTGATGAGGCCGCACAGCCTGTTGAAATGTTTTTCGTTGATGATCTTTCCATAATCAGGATTCTGAAGAGGCGACTCAGAATACTGTCGGCGTATCTGGCGGATCAGATGTTTTACAAGTCGATCTTTGATCTTCCGGTCGCAGTAAATATAGTCCGGAGCAACGCAGGTCTGTCCGCAGTTGAGAAATTTTCCAAAGACGATCCTGCGTGCGGCAAGCTTCAGATTGCATTTGCGATCCACAATACAGGGGCTTTTGCCGCCGAGTTCCAGCGTGACCGGTGTGAGGAACTGACTTGCCTTTGACATGACTTCTCTGCCGACATTCTGGCTTCCGGTAAAGAAGATATAGTCAAAATGCTGATTGAGAAGACAGTTATTTTCTTCACGTCCGCCGGTGACAACGGATACAAGCTCAGGATCAAAGCAGTCTCTGACAAGAGTCTCGATCATTGCTGTAGTGGCAGGTGAGTAGGCACTTGGTTTGAGGATTACGGTATTGCCGGCTGCGAGAGCATCAATGAGCGGATCCATGGAAAGGAGAAAAGGATAATTCCAGGGACTCATGATAAGAACGACACCATAGGGAACTGGCTTTTTGTAACTGCGTGCGGCAAACTGGGATATCGGGGTGTGGACTTCCTGTTCTTCTGCATATTCTTCCGTGTGGCGGATCATATGGGTCAGTTCGTTTAACACAAGACCTGTTTCGCACATGTAGCTTTCGAAAGGACTTTTGCCAAGATCTTCTTTGAGTGCTTTGCTGATAGTTTCTTCATGGTTAAGGATATATTCTTTTAATTTTCTGAGACATTCGATCCGTTTTTTTACAGAAAGAGTTGCGCCTGTATAAAAATAATTTCGCTGGATTTCAATCTGTTTTTTTATTTCTTCTTCTGTCATAGAATTTACTTCCTTTTTTATTTAAAGAATAACAGTCAGAAAAAAGAAAGTCAACCTGTTGAATTTTCGTAACTGTTCACAGTAACGAATTT
>CAKRTP010000171.1 GCA_934402155.1 uncultured Blautia sp.
AGCAGTCTTTCCAGATTCGGCGGTGATGTGGCAGTCGGGGCAATGACGATCATTACCAGTATCAGCCAGCTTGTCTCTCTTCCGCTTCAGGGAATCTGCCAAGGCGGACAGCCGATCATCAGCTACAACTTTGGTGCCAATAAACCGGATCGTGTAAAGAAAGCATTTTTCACACAGTTCTGTACCTGCATCATCTATACAGCTGCATTCTGGCTTATTGTGATGATTTTCCCAAAGGCATTTGCAGCAATCTTTACTTCAGATAAGGAACTTGTAACATACGCTTCCTGGGCACTCCGCATCTACATGGCCGGAATCTTCTCTCTTGGCTTCCAGGTAAGCTGCCAGCAGAGCTTTATGGCTCTCGGCCAGGCGAAAGTCAGTCTGCTTCTTGCCTGCCTGCGTAAGATCATCCTGCTGATACCTCTGATCTTCATTCTGCCGAACTTCTTCGACAATAAAGTTTTTGCGGTATTTCTTGCAGAGCCGGTAAGCGATATCATAGCTGCTACGGTGACAACGATCACCTTCTTTACACTGTTCAATTCCATTCTTAAAAAAGAGAAAGAGAAATGAAAAAACCCGGGGCCTGCCGCCTCGGGTTTTGCTTGCTGCAATTTTTTTATTTATTGATTTTTATAATACATACATCCCATGCTGACAGATGAATTTCACGCTTGGTACTATCTGCATTTCCAAGTATCACTCCAAAATCATCTGCTACTTCAACTCTTTGCTCTTCCCAGGAATAATTCAGATAAAAACGAAGCTTTTCACCCTTTTCATTGCTTCCCTCACGCACGATCACCGGGAATTTCTCTGACACTGCGGCATTTACACCGGACTGAGCCATAATCTTTATCAACAGCTGCTGCAGGCAGCGTTCTTCAAACATGCATCCTATATACCATGCATTTCCACTTTCATATGTATGATGTGTAACTGCAGCATATTTTTTCCAGTTCGGATGCTGATATGCAGAAATGATTTCTGCACCATCAGGAATCAGAAGTTCCATGAAGGTCTCTGCCTCTGGTTCACCGCCCTCAAATCCCGTCAGAGTAACATTCTCCGGAAACGTAAACTGCTGATAGTACATACCAAAGACTTCATTTAAAATATGCGGCTGTCTGTCAGAATATACCTTCACATTTTCGTTGGCAAAAGCAGTCTTGAACGTCGCGATCAGTGTGCCTCCCTGAGCAGTATACTTTTTCAGACGTGTGAGGATTTTTTCATCTGCTGTGTACATGGCCGGAAGGATGACTGCCTGGTATTTCTCAATGTTTTCGCTCTCTTCCCAGATAATGTCACACTCGATATTTACTTTGTAAAGTGCATCGTAAATCCAGCGGACAACATCATTATAACCAATTCCATTATCTCCTGCTGCACTGGCTTCAATTCCAAACCATTTAAGCGCAGTCAGAGCCTCATTGCTCACCATGATCGCCACTTTGTTATCTTTCTTAAATCCTGATAAAACAGGCGAAAGCTTCTTAAAATCGCTGCCTGTGATACACGCCTCCTGGTATACGGCATTTTCTTCCATGTCATGGCTCAGAAGACCTTTCCAGTAAGTCTCAAAAGAGTTATGGATTGAATGCCAGTGCCAGTACATCACGCCAAGAGCACCGGAGGCCAGATGGCTGTATGCCTGCAGGCGAAGCTGTCCGTCATACGGGGTCCAGCCCGGATAACCCTGTGCTTCTGTTTCCAGAACCAGATAGTTGTCATTTTTGAGGCAGCGGATCAGATCACCACCAAATGCGATCTCTGCACCTGTCAGATGATCCTGGGTCGGATGATAAATATCCGTTCCTGCCATAGTCAGATGTTTTGCACATTTGAAATGGTTTACATCCGGCTGCACGCCGTAGGAATATCCTCTCCACTCAAAATCCAGATTGTGGGTGATAAACTGGTCTTCTCTCTTATATTCGGAAACAATCGCTGCCTGCCAGCCAAGGAATTCTTCCACCAGACTTCTCTGATATTTTGCAAACTCTGCCCCCAGACTTCCATTGATCGTACCGCGCACATCCGGAAAATCTTCCCAGGCATTGATGCGATTGCTCCAGTAATCCAGACCGAATTCATGATTCATTGCATCCAGATCATTATGAAATTTCTCCCGGAGATATTTCACAAAACCGAGCTGCACATTCTTGCCTGCGGTTCCATAATATTTCGTTTCATTATCAAGCTGGAATCCGATCACACATTTGCGGTGTGCTGAAACTTCCATCAATTTACGGATGACTCTTTCCGCATAATAACGATAGACCGGATGAGTGATGTCCATGATCTGTCTTGCACCATAAATGCCTCGTCCTTTGACCGTCTCCGCCAGAACATCCGGATATGCTTTGACCATCCAGGTCGGCACTGCATAGGTCGGAGTCCCTATGATAACGTTAATTTCCGCCTCTTCCATCGCATCCATTACACGGATCACATGTGAAAAGTCAAAAACGCCTTCCTGCGGTTCGCAGGTGCTCCATGTGGATTCTGCGATCCGGACCGTATTGATCCCGGCTTTTTTCATCATAGCAACATCTTTCTCCAGCCGCTCATACGGCATATATTCATCATAATACGCTGCCCCATAGAGTAACTCCCTCATAATACAATGCCCCCTGTCATTCACTCATGTATTTCCAGCGGCAATCCATCCGGATCCTGGAAAAATGTCATCTTTTTACCTGTATAGTCATCTATTCGAACAGGCTCCGTAGCAATCCCTCTGGCATTTAATTCTTTTACCACTTCTTCCACATTGTCTACCTTAAATGCGAGATGCCTGAGTCCAAGAGCTTCCGGATAATTTACTCTTGCGGGTGCATCTTTAATAATAAAAAGTTCTATCTCCTGTTCTCCACAGGCCAGATCAATTTTGTAGTCATCGCGCTCCCTGCGATAGTTCTCCCTGATCACATTAAATCCGAGAAGATCCACATAAAAATGCTTCGATTTCTTGTAATCACTTCCAATAATGGCTATATGATGAATTAAATTAAACATATTTTCCTCCATATTCTTCTGGCTTGATCAGAATACACTTCGCATCTGTCTACATCAATAATAAACTGTTTTATCCCTTCTATGCAACTCTTTTATTGTTAATGTTCAATCTTTATCTGTTACTCAAAGCTTATTGACTGCATCAAGTCACGACTGTTATTCTATCCTATCATCGAAAATGCCATAACCACAACTCCCAATATCACCAGGATCACTCCCGTCGCACGGTTCAATGTCTTTGGAGTTGCTTT
>CAKRTP010000172.1 GCA_934402155.1 uncultured Blautia sp.
AAGACACAGTACAGCCTGACAGACGATCAGACAAAACTCGGTGCACCGACAGACTTCGAAGTTACTGTACGTAACCTCAAGATCTCTGCAGGCGCAGGCTTCATCGTAGCCCTGACAGGTGAGATCATGACCATGCCAGGACTTCCGAAAGTACCGGCTGCTGAGAGAATCGATGTTGATGAGACAGGAAAGATCACTGGACTTTTCTGATAAAAGCTGATTGTAAAAGACTTTGATTTTTGCTTTTTAAAGCAGGGTAAATTATATTTTGGGAAATAAGAAACCCTGAGGGGGAGCATCTCACAGTTGCGAAGGCCGAAGCTCCCCCTCAGACTCCCCCTGATTGGCCACGCTGAAAGAATGTGGACTAAGGTGGGAGGGAATAGGATACCAGGAATGTCTCAGGTTGAGATGGTCCTGGTATTTTTTGTGTGTATGGTTTTTGGAAGGGAATTGTGGTAGTATAGAGGGAGTATAAAATGTGTCAGGGAGGATTTGGAAAATGACAGTAACAGAAAGGCTTAATGCTCTTCGTGAATTGATGAAGGAAAGAAAAATCGATGCATACCTGGTGCCAACGGATGATTTTCATGGATCGGAATATGTTGGCGATTATTTTAAATGCCGAAAGTATATCACCGGGTTTACAGGATCAGCGGGAACGGCTGTGATCATGCAGGATATGGCAGGTCTGTGGACGGATGGAAGATATTTTCTGCAGGCTGCAGACCAGCTTGAAGGAAGTACTATTCAACTCTTCAAAATGGGTGAGCCGGATGTGCCGACAGTACATCAGTTTCTTGCAGATAAACTGGAGAAAGGTATGTGTCTGGGCTTTGACGGACGTACAGTCAGTGCAAGGGAAGCCGGCGAGTTAGAGGAACTTTTGAAGGAAAAAGAGATTACTTTTTCTGTGAACGATGATCTTATTGGAGAGATCTGGAATGACCGTCCGGCACTTTCCTGTGAGCCGGTTATGGAATTGGATGTGAAATGGGCAGGCGAATCAAGAGCAGATAAAATTGCGAAGATCCGTGAGCAGATGAGGGAAAAGAAAGCAGATATTTTTGTACTTACTTCGCTGGATGATATTGCATGGTTTTTGAACATCCGTGGAAATGATGTTCATTGCTGTCCTGTTGTTCTTTCTTATCTTGTTATGACAGATAAAGAACTCAGATTATTTGTAAATGAAACTGTTTTTTCAGGAGAGATTCGTGCAAATCTGGAAGCAGATGGAGTGGAGATTTATCCATATGATGATGTCTATTCCTATGTTCAGACGATAGAACCTGATAAGAGAGTCCTGCTTTCAAAAGCCAATGTCAACAGTCGGCTGGTAAGCAATATCTCGTCCGAGGTAACAATTCTGGATGAGGAAAATCTGACCCTTCTTCCTAAGGCAATCAAGAATGAAACTGAGGTCGAAAATGAAAGGATCGCACATATCAAAGATGGTGTTGCAGTTACCAGATTTATCCGCTGGATGAAAGAAAATGCTGGAAAAGAAACGATCACTGAGCTCAGTGCAGCAGAAAAATTATATCAGTTCCGCAGTGAACAGGAGAATTTCCTGGGAGACAGTTTTGATCCGATCATTGCATATGGAAAGCATGCTGCAATTGTACATTACAGTGCAACAGAAGAGACAGACATTCCTTTTGAGGCGAGAGGAATGGTGCTTGCAGATACAGGCGGACATTATCTGGAAGGGTCAACAGATATCACAAGAACAGTAGTACTTGGACCTGTTACAGATAAAGAAAAGAAATATTTCACAGCTGTTCTTCGCGGAAATCTGAACCTTGGAGCAGCAAAATTCAAGTACGGATGTACAGGACTGAATCTGGATTATATTGCCAGAGAACCGCTTTGGGAAATGGGAGAAGATTACAATCATGGCACAGGTCATGGCATAGGATATCTCCTCAATGTGCATGAAGGACCAAACAGTATCCGCTGGAAAAATATTGCAGGAAGTCCGGCAGCAGTGCTGGAAGAGGGCATGCTCACATCAGATGAACCGGGATATTATCTGGAGAATGAGTTTGGAATCCGCCATGAGAATATTATCCTTTGCAAGAAAGCAGAAAAGACTTCCTTTGGACAGTTTATGTGCTTTGAACATCTGACGATGGTGCCATTTGATCTGGATGGAGTTGATCCGGAGCAGATGTCAGAACGCGAGAAAAACTTACTCAATGAGTATCATAAGGAAGTATATAAAGCAATATCACCATACCTTAATGAGGACGAAAAAGAATGGCTGAAGCAGGCAACGCGAGAGATCTGACAAAAGGAGAAAAGACGAAATACCGGCTGGCAAGAACGATGAAACAATGTATGCAGACGACTTCTGTGGAGAATATTACGGTGAAGCAGATTACGGAAAAATGTGGGCTCACCAGGCAGACTTTTTACAGGAATTTTCTGGATAAATATGATCTGATCAACTGGTATTTTGACAAGCTTCTGGCGAAATCCTTTGAACATATGGGACAGGGAAAGACAGTTTATGATGCACTGGTAAAGAAGTTCACCTATATTCAGGAAGAGCAGACATTCTTTGCAGCTGCGTTTCGGTATGATGAGCAGAATTCTCTGCGCCAGCATGACTTTGAGCTGATCCTGGATTTTTACGAAAAGCTGATTTGTGAAAAAACTGGCAAAGTTCCGGATGAAAATCTCCATTTTCTTCTTGAAATGTACTGTCACAGTTCTATTTATATGACGGTCAGATGGGTGACAGGAGAGTTGACATGTACTCCGGAAGGTCTGGCTGATACACTGGTTGATGGCATGCCGGGGAAACTGGCAGAGGCTTTTACAGTGCTCGGTATTCTGAATTGAGATGTCTTAAATACCTGAAAATACAGGTGTTATGAGATTGCACAAAGTACTTTTCAGAAATTTGTAGTGATTTTTACTGAACAGGAATATCTGAATTTGGAACATATCACGAAAGTTACAGAAAACGTTACACTTGACGAATTCTGTAACTTTCTTTTTTATTTCAACATTGTTAATATAGTAACAAATTTAGGAAACTATAATCAACAAATAAAATACCATTTAAACAATGCAGAAAGGATGTAATTATCATGGCAAACAGAATCAATTTAAATGGAACTTCTTATCATGGAGCAGGTGCAATCGCTGAGATCGCAAATGAGGCAAAGGCTCATGCATTCAAAAAAGCTTTTGTATGTTCTGACCCGGATCTGATCAAATTTAATGTGACAAGCAA
>CAKRTP010000173.1 GCA_934402155.1 uncultured Blautia sp.
CTGTTTAATACACAGTCCTTGATGGAAGTCAGACTGTTGTTCAGAATAACAACATCTCCTGCCTCCTGTGCAACTGCCGTTCCGTCTCCCATCGCAAATCCGATATCCGCCTGCTTCAGTGCCGGTGCATCATTGACACCGTCTCCTGTCATACCACAGACATCGTCAAGCTGCTGTGCGATTGTGACAAGACGTTTTTTGTCCAGAGGTTTCGCACGACTGACAACACGAAGCATCGGAAGCTTTTTCTTAAGTTCTTCATCAGAAAGCTGTTCCAGTTCATCATGAGTGAGAACAACTTCTGTACTCTCATCTTTGAGGATTCCGGCTTCTTTTGCAATTGCAACAGCTGTTTCTTCTGCATCACCGGTAACCATAACTACCTGGATTCCGGCATGGTTCAGAACCTCAACGGTTTCAATCGCATCTTTTCTTACGTTATCTCTCAGGCTGAGAACTGCAAGAAGGATTTTCTGTGAACCGATGATCTTTACTACTGAAAGAAGTTTCATGGTTCTCTTCGCCTGTGCGACCATCTGCTCTTCTACTTTTGCTTTTTCAGATGAAGTAAACTCGACAATCTCTCCGTCTTCGCTCATATAATGTGTCACTTCATTGATGATGTTTTCTGTGGCACCTTTCCAGTAAACAGTTCCATCATTCAATTCTACTGTTGCACATTTTTTCTCAGAGTCAAAGCCGCTGACTTCTTTTACTTTAGATGCATCAACTTTCTCCGGACCACCCTTTGCGATGGAATAAGTCAGCAGAGCACGGTCCATGTTGTTGCTTCCGATCGCCTTACCCTCAGAAATCTTAGCAAGGTTATTCAGAGTGATTGCTTCAAGAAAATCATCATTTGCAATGTTATCAACGATTCTTCCATCTCCCAGCACAAACTCTACCAGAGAAAGATTTCCTTCTGTGATAGTTCCTGTCTTATCGCTGAACAGAAGATTCATGTAAGCCGAGTCAGAAAAAGCAGCCTTGTGACTTACAAGAATATTTTTCTTATACATGGACTCTGTATTCATTGACTGAACAAGACTGTTCATCATCGGAAGGCCTTCCGGAACTGCCATGATAACAATAGAAGCCATCAGCATAACTGCCTCTGCGATCAGGAGAATCACAAATACAGGAGTGATCGCCGCATCTGCACGAATGATAGAAAGAACTACCTGAAGTACACCTGCGATCACAGCTGCCGAAACGCCAAGTTTACCAATTCCTCCGGCAACAACCTCCAGTTTGAGACTGGATGTATCCTTACGTTCTTCTTCCTCATTCTCATCGGTAAGTGCTTTGTTGATCTTGCCAAGTTCAGATTCATCACCGATCACTGTTGCCACCATGTAAGCTTCTCCGCTGGTAACAACAGATCCCATAAACACTTTATGTGCTGAAGAATAATCGGTAGATTCAGCCTCCTCCATACTGTCGGCTGCTGCCTTGGATTCGTCGCGTGACTCTCCGTTCAGTGCTGCCTGAGATACTTTCACATTTCCTTTAAACAAAAGTCCGTCAACCGGCACCTTGTCACCAGCCTGGATCAGGATCGTATCTCCCTTTACAATGTCACTTGTCAGGATCTTAACCAGCTTTCCATTTCGGAATACCTTGGCGTAGGTTTTGTTGTATTCCTCCTGCAAAGCCTCGCTTCGTGATGTATTTCTGTACTCGGACAATGTGCTGAATCCTGTTGCAAGTGCGATTGCAATTACAATACTGATAATCTCAATAACATCATTCTCGCCGCCCAGAGCCGGAACGATCACTCCAAGAATTGCCAGCACGATCTTAAGTACCAGTGCAAGACAGAGAACCTTGATCCATATATCATCAAAAGCACCGATAAACATAGACCAGAGTGATTCTGTTTCTTTTTTGGCAAGCGCATTCGTTCCATACTGCTGTTTACTCTGTGCTGCCTGTTCTTCCGTCAATCCCTGTTCAAGGGCTTTTTTGTCCAGCAGTTCCTTCGTCAGAACTGCTTTGTTTTGTTTTTCACTCATCTGGTGAATACCTCCATTACACATATCGTCTGCAAAGATCACTGATCGATGTGTCTTTTGTACCCTGGCCAATGGCTCCGAATTTCCATTCGCCATTGTGTCTGTAAATCTCTCCGAAGATCATTGCCGTCATTCCGGAATAATTCTCGGTAAGGTTATATTTACACATTTCTTTGTTGGTACCTCCGTCCACAATTCGAATAAATGCATTCTGTATCATTCCGAAATGCTGCTTTCTCTGAACTGCAGAATAAATATTTACAACAATCACGATCTTATCATATTCCTGCGGGATCCTGGACAATTCAATGAGGATCTGCTCATCGTCTCCGTCTCCCTCACCTGTCAGGTTATCTCCCATATGACGGACAGTACCTGATTTATGCACAAGATTTCCAAAGTATACGACATCATTCTTATCTGTAAATTTACCATTTTTGAGCAGGATCGCCGTTGCATCACAGTCGATATCAGCCGCCTTAAAAAGGCCAAATAATCCTGATCGCTGCTCTGTCGCATCCCATCCAAGTCCTACAAGTACATTTGATAAGCCTTTGCTTTCTTTACTGAGGCTGACCTTCTGTCCTTTTTGCAAACTAATTGACATATTTTTCTCCTCCCGGCAATCTGCCAGTTGTTACTGTTCACTCCGTTCACAGTATCTCTGATTCAGGAATTATTATGCAACCTCAATTCCAAAGTGTCCGCAAAGTGCTGCAAGACCGCCCTGGAAACCACTTCCGATCGCATTAAATTTCCATTCACCGTTATGTTTGTAAAGTTCTCCTACTACAATAGCTGTTTCAATAGAAAAATCTTCTCCCAGATCATAGCGGATCAGTTCCTGATTTGTATCCTTATCCACGATTCGGATATATGCATTGGAAACCTGTCCGAAGTTCTGTCTTCTGGACTCTGCTTCATAGATTGTAACAGTAAATGCAATTCTCTCAACATTCGCCGGAACATCTGCAAGTGCGATCTCCATCTCTTCATCATCGCCTTCGCCGTCACCGGTGCGGTTATCACCCAGATGCTTCACAGCACCTGACGGATGTTCAAGGTTTCCATAGAAGACAAATTCCTTATCTGTCGGGCATTTGCCATTGGAACCAAGCATAAATGCTGCTGCATCAAGGTCAAAATCTGCACCTGT
>CAKRTP010000174.1 GCA_934402155.1 uncultured Blautia sp.
CAAATCCGTCAATCGGTGTTCCGATAATATATGGTGTACCAAATTTTTCTTCAAGAACTCTCGCTGTCAGAAGCCCCACCGAAGAGACAACCAGATTCACCTCTGCCTCTCCTGCATGAGATAATTGCTCCAGCGAATCTCCCATTGCCCATGAGGAGATAACTTCCCAGCCATGTTCTTTGAATTTCTGCTTCATGGCTTCTGCATTTTCCTGTGGCCCGAAATCCAGAGGTGTAATCCCAAGAAGATTAAGTGTATGGTGCTGTCTTCGCTCTGTCTCAGCAGATGCAGGATTTCCATATCTGAAAGATGATTTTTCTTCCGCAGTTTCAGACTTTCTGACAAAACGCTCCGCAATTTTCGCCAGTGCAAGACCGGCACCATAAGTATAATCATGCATGCCGTTTGTCGTGATCGCAAAGGACGGGATCTTTGTCTCTGTCTCGATCACCTGCGCGATCGCAGGAAAATCGGTTCCGTTCATAAACGGGATCGGTGAACCGGCAAGTGCGATAAATTCAGGCTTCAGTTCTCTCGCAGCTTCTTCAATGTCATTGATAAATTTTGCATCATTTCCCATGACAGCATCAATTTCACTCAGCCCCGAAATATAGATCAGGCTGTCCTGCTCATACCAGCGGATCTCGTCATGGGTATTATAGGTAGAGTTGCATCCGGACGGATCGTGCATGACCACCATGCCGCCAAGCTCATACAGAGCAGAACACACGCCGGAGACATCTGCCGTATAGATTGGTATCATCTTATATGACTGTCTCATATGCAGCTCTCACACCCCCATCCTTTACGGACGATCAGATCTTCCGTATCTTTTTCTTCCAGAAAAGCTTCTGTCATCAGTTCCAGTGTTCTGCGTATCCCGTCAAAGCCCCAGAGACCGCCGCCCTGCACCATATTGACAAAATTTCTGCTTCGTGAAAACCAGGCTGCTTTCTGTCCGACCGCCAGGATTTTCTGCTCTGATCCCCGCGGAAAAACACGCATTTTTGCATGGATCGTGGCGCACAGTTCAAGATTTGGATGATGTATTCTGAGCCAGTCAAAGGCGGATTTTTCTTCCGGACTTATACTGTCAAGATACACAGTTGTCACTCTGAATCCATGTTCCAGCAGGAGTTTTGCAAGACCAAGCGGCCTTGGATGAAATAAATAATCCAGAACGACCGGTGTATCACCTATAACAGTTTTGGCATATTTAAAAGCATCTTCACAGAGAGTAATTTCACGATCAAAAAAAGCTTCAAGTTCCTCGGATGAGATAGTTTTTTCGATTCCCAGTTCATTTACCAGGCTTTGGATCTCTTCTCTGATTTCTCCATAATCAAAGCTTCCCGGAAGGTACAGATGTTTTCTTTTGAGACGCTCTGCCAGAATATCTGCACCATATTTTGCCGGCGGATAACAGGAAATCAGGATTTTTCCTGTTCCGAGCTGCTGATATTCTTCCCAGCTTCTGCATCCCGGCAGTTCTCTCAGTGTGCATCCGATTCTTTTCAGCAGACGCCTGATATCACTGTTTTTATCAAGTGCAAAATCGCTTCCGATAAGGCTTACTGTATCAGGATCAGCCTCCTGCGCTGTGAGCGGATCATACATTGCTTTTCGCAGTTTCTGATCCGGCGTAACCCCGTGCTTCTGCATGACAGGATCCATAAAACAGCGCACAAAGACAATCTCCGGAAATCGTGTTTCCAGTTCCTCGTATACTCTGTCCAGATCGCATCCAAGAAAATGATGCAGACAGACTGTAAAAAGAAGTACCGCCCTGGGTTTCTGTTCCAGTTTGTTCAGTACATCTGTCACGCCTTCAATCGTCACATCTTCCAGATTGCCGTTCAGAAGATTCTCTTCTTTCACGATCACGAAAGAAAAGCGTTCTGCCGCATTCATCTCTGCTGCTGTCAGAACAACACCGCGCATGCAGTTATCTGCACAGACATAAATCTGTCGTGCCTCCGGCATCAGCATCCCGGTATGTACGATATTCCAGTTTCCGTGTGCAGGGGAATTAAATTCCAGTCCGGCCGGAAAAGGTGCCGGAAAAGAGGCTTCACCGACTGTTGTGACTGCACCTTCCGGATTGATTTCACCGCCAACTCGTTTTAGCATAGGCTGTCCTCCCTGCAGGCATCCAGGATCTGCTTTGCCAGTGTACGGTATTCTTCTGCCATCTCGCTGTCCGGATAACATTCCATCAGTGTCTTTCCCTGTTCTTCTGCATCTGTTACCAGATCACTGTGAGATAGTTTTCCTATTATTTTTGTTTCAAAATCTTCTGCCAGCTCCTGGACTTTTTGTTCTTCTCTTTTTACATTTCGACGGTTCAGAATGATTCCTCCCAGCGAAGCATAACCGCGGTTTCTGAAGTTCTGCACTGCCATTGCAATGTTTGCACCTGCATGGATCGCCATATTTTCACCGGAAGTGATGATGAATACTTTATCTGCATAGCCTTTTCGCATTGGCATGGAAAAGCCTCCGCACACAACATCTCCAAGTACATCATAGAGGACAATGTCTGGTTTATAGGTGTCGTATGCTCCTGTTTCTCTTAATTTCTCAAGGGCGGTGATAATGCCCCGGCCTGCGCAGCCAAGTCCTGGTGTCGGTCCGCCTGCTTCAACGCAGATCACGCCCTGATAACCGACTGTGATCATATCTTCCAGGCGGAGATTCTGTTTTTTCTCATTGTATAAGTCAAGTACCGTTCTCATTTTCTTTCCATGGCGCAGCTGGATCGTGGAGTCTGCTTTCGGGTCACAGCCGATCTGCATAACGGTCAGGCCTTTTTCTGCGAGGGCTGCTGCCATGTTGGAAACGGTGGTTGATTTGCCGATCCCGCCTTTGCCGTATACTGCGATTTTAATCATTTTTCTCCTCCGTGTGTGTGATAACATTGGAATATGCTGTCTTGGTCGATACGCCTTTCAGACGGCCGATCTTGCCGGATAGTGCACTGATAAGGTCCTGAGGTGCATCTATGGCTATGCTGATGATGCTGATCTTTTTTTCGCGATAAGGAATCCCCATGCGGCCGATGATGTAGTCGCGGGCATCGTAGAGGAGCTGATTGAGGGTTTCAATTGATTCATTGTCTTCTACGATGATGGAGATTACTGCTACTCTTGTGTCCAT
>CAKRTP010000175.1 GCA_934402155.1 uncultured Blautia sp.
GATATCTTTTTATCTGGTGCGGATTTTTGAGCGTCAGCTACTGCAGCAAGAAATGTCTTTCTATCAAGATCGAACAGTTTGTTGCTATTTTTCCCCGCAGAGGTAAAGCACTCTTCAAAGTTATAAATCACACCTTTGAGCTTATCTTCTTTATCTATATGATCCCGTTTGCCTGGTCCTATATGATGTCTTCTGTACACAGCGGACAGCTTTCCCCGGCATGCGGTATCCCCATGTATTATATTCAGGCAGCTCCGTTTGTTTCCTTTATCCTGGTTGCTTTCCGTGTCCTGCAGCGCTGGATCATCGAATTCCGCGTGGCAAGAGGTGAAAATGTCTATGACCCGGCTCACCCGGAACGCAACACACCGGAATCCTTTATTCAGGCAAATGCCGAAGCTTTCGGAGAGCATGCTGTTGAAGCGGGAATCGACAACCGCATCAATACCATCAAAAATTCAAATGAGGAGGATCACTAATGCCAGTCGTTGTTTTATTTATCATCTTTGTTCTGCTGCTGGTCATCGCTGTTCCGGTATCGATCACTCTCGGAATAACATCTGTTCTTCCTTCTGTGTGTGATCCTTCCTTCACAGTTGGTGCCAAATATCTGATCCGTGCCATGTTCGGCGGTCTGGATTCCTTCCCGCTGCTCGCCGTTCCGATGTTCGTTTTATCCGGCATCATCATGGCCAAAGGTGGGATCTCCAAGAAATTATTCGACGTTTTTGCTTATTTTCTCGGTAAATTCACTGCCGGAATGCCGTGTGCTGTTATCGTGACCTGTCTTTTCTATGGTGCGATCTCCGGATCTGCTCCTGCAACAGTTGCCGCCGTAGGAAGCATGACAATCCCGATCCTCAGCAATCTGGGATATGATCTGACTTTTTCTACCGCGATCGTGGCAGTTGCCGGAGGACTTGGTGTTATCATTCCTCCAAGTATTCCTTTCATCATGTACGGTATGGCATCCGGTGCTTCTGTAAGCGATCTGTTTCTGGCTGGGATCATTCCGGGACTTATGATCGGTGTACTGCTTATGATCTATGCCATCTACCACTGCAGACGCTACGGTGAAGACAAGGAAAAGATCCACGCAGAAGTTCAGGAGCTTCATGACAAGGGACTCCTTAGAGTCCTCAGAGAAAGCTTTTTCGCTCTCTTAAGTCCGGTCATCATCCTTGGCTGTATCTACAGTGGTGTTGCCTCTCCGACAGAGGCCGCTGTTATTTCTGTATTTTATGCACTGATCATCAGCCTTTTTGTCTACAGGAGCATCCGCATCCGTGATATCTGGGGGATTCTGGTGGAAGCCATCCGTACCTTCACACCAATCCTGTTCATTCTGGCTGCCTCCACTGCCTTTTCCAGAGTCCTGACTCTGATGCAGGTTCCGCAGACAGTCAGTGAATTTATCCTGAACAACTTCCACAGTCCGGTTGCGATCCTGCTGATCATCAATCTGTTCCTTCTGATCGTCGGAATGGTTATGGATACCACCCCGGCAATCCTGATCCTGACACCGATCCTGCTTCCGATCGTTCAGGCAATCGGAATGGATCCGATCCAGTTCGGTGTGATCATGGTTGTAAACCTTGCTATCGGATTTGTTACTCCTCCTATCGGAGTCAATCTGTTCGTCGCAAGTTCACTGACCGATGTTCCGGTCATGGCTATCGCCAAAAAAGCCATGCCAATGATCATTTTCTTCCTGATCGCCCTTCTTCTGATCACCTTTATCCCGGCGATCTCAATTGGAATCTTATAGGAGGAGAGATATGAAAAAATTTACTACTTATAATCCAGACAAAAAAATCCATCGTATCCTCCGTATAGTCCCGGTACTGGCTGCCGCCGGAGTCCTGAGTGCTGCCCTTACCGGCTGCGGTTCTTCATCGGAGGACGTACAGCGTTATTCCTGGCCTCTGGCAACTGCCAGTCCTGAAGACACCGTAACTCAGATATTCGCTGAGAAATTTGCCGAGGAAGTTGCCAGCTTAAGCAATGGCAAAATGAAGATCCAGGTCTATGCAAACTCCACGCTCGGAGGCGACCGTGACCTTCTGGAGACCTGTGCTGACGGCGATATTCCTTTTGTCGTACAGAATACAGCACCTCAGGTTTCCTTTATGAGCGACCTTGCTGTATTTGACCTTCCATGCGTATTTGATTCTCTCGATGACTGCCGTAAAAAGATCGATGATCCACAGTTCAACAGTCTGATCAGTGACGTTTATACAGAAGGCGGTTATCATCTGCTCGGCATGGCTGACCAGGGATTCCGTGTCATGAGTACAAACAAACCGGTACACAGCCTGGCTGATTTCAAAGGACAGAAGATCCGTACCATGGAAAACAGTTATCATCTGGCATTCTGGAAAGCACTTGGCGCAAACCCGACTCCGATGAGCTTCAGTGAAGTATATATCGGTCTGCAGCAGCATACTATCGATGCACAGGAAAATCCATATGAGGTTATCGTTTCCAATAACCTCTACGAACAGCAGGATTACGTTGTTGAGACAAATCATCTTCCGCATCTGATCTCCCTGATCGTCAATGATGATTTCTTCAGGGATCTTCCTGAAGATGAACAGGAGATCATGACCGAGGCGGCAAAACTTGCCACTGAATATGCCAGGGAACAGTCCGATGAACGAATTGCAGACAAAGTCGCGACTATCGAAGAGAGCGGTACTGAAATCATTACACTCTCTGATGAAACCCGCAGGGAAATCCGTGAAGCTTCCCAGGGTGTCTATGATTCTATCAAGGCAAAAATCAATCCGGATATCTATAATTCCTATATGGATGGGGTTGAACAGTAAAAAAGTTTTCTATTATATAACAATGTATACAAAAAGGAACACCATGCAGCTGCGAAAAGCTGTATGATGTTCCTTTTTTATTCAGTAAAAAACTATATAAAATCAAGTATGTACTTTCGCTCAGCACAACCCCGCCTTATTCTTCTCCGTCATTCTGTGCATCCAGAGCTCGGAGGCTGTGTACCAGTTCCTCACAAATCTCCAGCTTGTCCTTGCCGTCTGTCTCAATAACGATATCAGAGGCAGCCTCATATTTCTCGCGTCTTTTCTCCATCAGCTCTGCGATAAAATCGACATTCTTATT
>CAKRTP010000176.1 GCA_934402155.1 uncultured Blautia sp.
CAGGAGGCTCCATCTCCCCAGGCCTCACAGAAAAGATCCGCAAGTGTACCGGTTGTGATACAGTCATCATCTCCGGGACCCACATTGTAGGCACCTGCACAGGCCGCATCCTCGTACTGGCTTCCGGCGATCATAAGATAAGCCCCCAGAGGCTCCAGCACATGCTGATACGGACGGGTGGAATGAGGATTGCGGACCGCGATCTTCTTTCCGTCGGAGACATCTCTCACACAATCCGGAACGATCCTGTCTGCCGCAAAATCTCCACCGCCGATCACATTGCCGGCTCTTGCCGTAGATACTGCGATCCCAAGCTCCTTAAGAAAAGCTTTCTCATAGCTGTGTGTCACCAGTTCGGAACAGGATTTGCTGTTGGAGTACGGATCATAGCCGTCCAACTCATCTGTCTCCCTGTAGCCCCATTCCCATTCGTTGTTTCGATATACTTTGTCGGTTGTCACATTCAGAAAGGATTTTACACTTTTACACTGTCTCACCGCCTCCAGAATGTTCACAGTTCCCATGACATTGGTTTCGTAGGTGTATACAGGATTTTTGTAGGATTCCCTCACGATCGGCTGTGCAGCCAGATGCAGTACGATCTCCGGCTGTGCCTCGGCAAAAACCTGCTTCAGTCTGTCCAGATCACGGATGTCTCCTGTGACAGAATTCATCTGCGATTCCACATCCAGAAGATGAAAAAGATCCGGCTGCGTCGGCGGCTCCAGCGCATATCCTGTGACTTCCGCCCCAAGCTTCAGAAGAAGCCGGCAGAGCCAGGAACCCTTGAAGCCTGTATGCCCGGTCACAAGGACCTTTTTTCCTTTATAAAAACTGAAATCAAATGTATTACTCATCTATTTCTCCTTTTAATCAAACATACTGCCTGCTATTGGGATTCAGGCATAGATAATTTTATTATACTCGCATTTACCGGTAAAGTCACTCGTTTTTGCCGGAAGTAATTTTTTTATAAAGAAAAAGATCCCCTGAACATTTCTGCTCAGAAGACCTTATCCAAACTTCATAATAAACAGATGTGGCGCAAACTCCACTACAGGATAAATCTGCGGATGATCTCAGCAACCCCATCATGATTGTTGTCATTTTCTGTCACATAATCGCCATATTCCCGGATCCCAGGAAATGCATTGCACATCACGGCACCTACATGAGCCGCCTTGAGCATTTCAATATCGTTCTGTGCGTCTCCGGCAGCCACGGAATTCTCAATCGGGATTCCAAGATAACCACACAGCCAGCGGACTGCTTCTCCCTTGGATACCGTCTTAGGCACGATCTCAAGATAAGTTGCATTTGAGAAAAAGCTTCTCACGGTGTCGGAATATTTAGAAAGAACTTCTTTCTGGAATGCTTCACTTTTGCTTCTGTCATTATCAATTGCCAGAAGTTTGTATGGATCCTGAAGAATTGCATCCTTCGCATTCTTCACGATTTTATATGGTAAATTCTGTACTTTCGCATATTGCTGGAGCAGTTCATTGTTCTCTACCGTCAGAATCGCTTCATCTGAATATGCCTGCATATACAGATTTCTTTCTGCCGCTTTCTCAAAGATCTCAACTGCTGTATCCTGTGAAAAAGTTACTCCATGAATCGTTTCTCTCCGATAAGGATCGTAAATCTGGCCGCCGTTAAAAGCGATGACATAACAGCCTTCTCCTATAAGACCAACTCTCTCTGCAATCTGAAGTCCACTTGCAAGAGCACGTCCTGTCGTCACAACGATCTTGTGTCCTTTTGCCAGTGCCTCGTCCACTGCTGCCCTGTTCCCCGGGGTGATCTCCTTCTTGTCATTCAACAAAGTTCCATCCAGGTCTGTGAATAAAATTCTGGTGTTCACTGCCATTTGTATTCCTCCATCTGTATATATTTGCCCTCTATATCCAAATATATAATATCTTCCTTCGTCTTCGCACGAGTTACTTTTTATCTGGTTCCAGATATTTTCTGATTTCTTCTTCCTCGAGATGCTCCCCGATCACTATGATGACCTTCTGTCCTTCTGCGATCGGACACTGAGTTATCTCATGATGAGTGGCATTCAGTTCTGTCCAGCTTCCATCCGGTTCCTGTGTAAATCCCTTGATTCGGAAAACAGATCCGCACGCCGGATCCTGCATGATCTTCTGTGCTGCATCGCGCAGTTCCTCTCCCGAGATCTCCAGATCCATAAAATACAGAGACTTAAAAACCTCTTGCTCATCCAGACTCATTTTTTCATAATCTTCCGCTATATATCCACTGTTCAGAATCCGTTCAAAATCCTCTTTTTCAAACTGTTCCCAGTCTTTTTGGATGATTTCATCCTCTCCAAACTTTCGCTTGCAGTGGACTGCCTCCAGTGCTCTGTTCAGATGTTTTACCGTATCCTCTATGGACTTTTCGGAAGCCTCCTGCGTCTTACTTAAGACAATACAGCCTGCATCTGCAACCTCGGAAGCCAGGATATAATCTGCTTTCTCTGACATTTTTTCGTCCAGTCCCGCATCAACGACAGCGATCACATTTCCGATCTGATACCAGCGGTCCAGTGGTTCTTCGTGCAGTGCATCAAAAAACTCATCCATATCAAAGATACCTGACGGTTCGATCAGAACACGGTCGTACCCGCACATTCCCATTGCGATCAGCTTCGTCTTGAAACGTCTTCTGTGACAGTCTTTGTCGCATCCTCCTGCCACCATTTCAAGCTCGCACTGCTCGCCTTCCAGCTCCCGAAGGAGCATCATATCCACATTTACCGCACCGAAATCATTCTCCAGAATGCCGATATTATAGCCCTGATCCATCAGATAACGTGCATATTTTTTTATAAAAGTTGTCTTTCCTGATCCGAGAAATCCCGTGATCAGATCTACCTTAACCATGCCAGTTCCTCCTGTATTTTCTGTGCAAATATATGGTGTCCTTCTTCCGAAAAATGGACTCCGTCATACACGACCGGGATCTCCCATTTGCCTGCGTCTGTAAAACTGATTCCCATGCGTTCTGCGACTTTTCTGTATTCTTCACCAAGCCGCCTCGACTCCAGATACAGCCGCTCCTCATCCACC
>CAKRTP010000177.1 GCA_934402155.1 uncultured Blautia sp.
TTCAACGTACTTATGGGCGAGAGATACAAGATGGTAACAAAAGAAACAAAAGACATCCTGTTAGGAAAATACGGTGCGACTGTAAAACCTTTCAACCAGGAAGTACAGAAGAAGTGTATCGGCGATGCAAAACCGATCACCTGCCGTCCGGCAGACCTTCTCGATAACGAGCTGGACAAACTGGAAACAGAAATGTCCGCTTACAAAGAGCAGGATGAGGACGTTCTGTCCTACGCGCTGTTCCCGCAGGTTGCTACTGATTTCTTTAAATACCGTCAGGCTCAGGAGAAAAAAGTAGACGAGAAAGCAGCAGACACAGAAAACGGAGCATATCCGGTATAAAAATATAAAGTCCCTGTTTTGGATAGGATTCTGATACAGGAAAATAATCAGGCCCGCCAGAATTTTCTGACGGGCTTGCTTGCAAGAAAGGATTTTCATGAACAAAGTGATAATTGTCGGAGGCGGAGCTGCAGGAATGCTGTGCAGTATCATTGCCGCAAGAAACGGCTGTGAGGTTTTTTTATTCGAAAAGAATGAAAAACTGGGAAAAAAACTCTATATTACAGGAAAGGGAAGATGCAATGTTACAAATAACTGTGAAGTAGAAGAACTGCTCCAGGCAGTCATGACGAACAGTAAATTTCTGTACAGTGCATTTTATACTTTCAACAGTCAGGATATGATGTCTCTTCTTGAAGAGGCAGGAGTCCCTCTCAAGACGGAGAGAGGAAACCGTGTATTTCCGGAATCTGACCGCTCATCAGATATTATCCGTGGTCTGGAACGGCTGATGAAGAAATATGGTGTTCATATCAGGTTCAGAAGCGAAGTCCGGGAGATACTGACAGAGGATGGTACTGCTGTAGGAATTTCTCTGACAGACGGAGAAACAAAGATGGCAGATGCGGTGGTTATCGCGACCGGCGGACTGTCTTATCCTACGACAGGGTCTACAGGAGACGGCTATCGATTTGCCAGAGAGACAGGGCATCAGGTAACGGACTGCATTCCGTCACTGGTTCCGCTTAAGACCAGGGAAGATTACATTCCAAAGATGGCAGGCCTTTCTCTTAAGAATGTAGAACTTACAGTCAGACGCGGCAAAAAAGTTCTCTACCAGGATTTTGGCGAGATGATGTTTACACATACAGGTGTAACAGGACCTCTGATCTTAAGTGCCAGTGCCAGACTTGGCAGATATCTTGCAAAAGGAGAAGAACTGGCGGCATTTATTGATCTTAAACCTGCTCTTTCCCCGGAGCAGCTTGATGAGCGAATTCTGAGAGAATTTGAAAATGGCAAAAACAAACAGTTCAAAAATGTGATAGGAGTTCTCTTCCCGTCTTCTCTTACTCCGGTGATGCTTGAAATCGGAGGAATACCGGGAGACAAAGTGATTCATGAGATTTCCAGAGAGGAGCGTCTTGCTTTCGGCATGACTGTCAAGAATTTTCCATTTACGATTATAGAACCGGGAGAATTTAAGGAAGCAGTCATCACACAGGGAGGTGTTTCTGTCAGGGATATCAGACCGGGAAGCATGGAATCCAAAAAAATCAAAAATCTGTATTTTATAGGGGAAGTTGTTGATCTTGATGCAGTAACAGGAGGCTATAATCTTCAGATCGCATGGTCTACCGCATACCTTGCTGCTATGGATATAAGCGAAAAAGAGCTGTTGTAAACAGGGTGAACAGCAGCAGAAAAGGTAACAGGGAGGAAAAATAATGGTACACAATATTGCAATTGACGGCCCGGCAGGAGCAGGAAAAAGTACAGTAGCAAAGAAAGTGGCAAGGGAGCTTTCTTTTGTATATGTAGATACAGGAGCGATGTATCGGGCTATGGCACTTTATCTTCTGAGAAAGGGAGTAAGCCGGGAGAATGTGGAGGAGATTGGAGAGGCATGTCAGAATGCGGAGATTTCTATTGAGTATCAGAATGGGGAACAGATCGTCCTTCTTGACGGAGAAAATGTGAATAGCTATCTTCGTACAGAAGAGGTGAGCGGGATGGCTTCTGTGAGCTCGGCAGTGCCTCGGGTGAGAGCGAAGCTTCTGGATCTTCAGCGCAAACTGGCGAAGACGATGAGTGTTGTTATGGATGGCAGAGATATCGGAACGACGATCCTGCCGGATGCAGATGTCAAGATCTATCTTACAGCCAGCTCTCTGACAAGAGCGCGCCGCCGCTATCTGGAGTATCAGGAACGAGGAGAGGACTGTGATCTTGCGGAAATCCAGAAAACGATCGAGGAGAGAGATCACAGAGATATGACAAGAGAGGTTTCGCCACTTTGTCAGGCAAAGGATGCTGTCCTTGTGGATTCTTCAGAACTTACGATTGATGAGACTGTGGAGAAGATTCTTTCTGTCTATCACGCAAAAGTATCAGAAAAGGAATGAAAGGTATGAAGGTAAAAGTAGCTGAAACTGCCGGGTTTTGTTTTGGAGTCAAACGAGCTGTCGACAAAGTCTATCAGCTGATCGAAGAAGGCGTTTCTCCGATCTATACACTGGGTCCTATCATCCATAATGAAGAGGTTGTTTCTGATCTGGAATCAAAAGGTGTGAGGGTGATCCAGGCAGAAAACCTTGATCAGATCCAGGATGGCACAGTTGTGATCCGGTCACATGGAGTAGGGAGAGATATCTACCGCAAACTCAAAGAAAATGATCTTGAGTATGTGGATGTTACCTGTCCGTTTGTTCTGAAGATCCATCGGATCGTTGAGAAAGAAAGCCTTGCCGGAAAGCAGATCTTTATCTTTGGAGATCCGAAACATCCGGAGGTGCAGGGGATCTGCGGCTGGTGTCATGGCCCGTACAGGGTACTTAAGGACAGGGAAGATGTTGAAAATATGATTCCGGAGCCGGATATGGAAGCGTGTGTCGTGTCGCAGACGACATTTAATTACAACAAATTTAAAGAATTAGTTGAAATTCTTTGCAAAAAGAGGTATTATAATAATGTTTTAAATATTAGCAATATTTTAAACACTATTTGTAATGCTACTGAAGAACGGCAG
>CAKRTP010000178.1 GCA_934402155.1 uncultured Blautia sp.
CTTTTTGAATCATCGGATTTGCTGTCTGAACTGCTCTCTGATGCGGTCTCGGCAGCACTCTCTGATGCATAGACACTTGCTGTTGACATGCTTAACACTAATCCAAGTATTACTGCTACATATTTTTTCTTCATAAAAAAATTCCACCTTTCTTAGTAAACATATATCTTTTTGAAATACTTTGTTTTCGTTTCGATATATATACTATAAAGGTGGAACTTTAATTCTACTTTAAATAAACCGTGAAGATTATGTGTATTATGTTATCTGTAATAATGTCTGCCGTCAATTCCATTCAGGATGCATTCCACGCCCTCAAGGATCAGATAGGCGCCGATCAGCACTCCCATGGAAAAGATAGTGATCATCGGTCGGAATATCAGAAGGATTCCGACTATCAGACCAAGAATATTAAGAATCAGCGAGATGTTATAATAAGTACTTCCAAAATGCATCTTCATATACTGCAGATGAGAAAGTCTTGAAATACAGTGTGCAATGATCCAGATTGGAAGGATCATTGCAAAAGCCCATGTTCCTGCACCTGGATGTGCAATCAGCATAAAACCTGCCATCACAGTCAGAATTCCGCTCATCAGTGATACGAACGGTCCAAACCCGATAAAATGCTCCACTTTCACATAAAGTACAATATCGGCAATTCCTGTCAGGATTGCAAGGATACCACACAGAATCACGATCCAGTTGATCACATCGATTGGCTGACGCATGATCACTATTCCCAGAATGATCAGGATTATTCCCATGACCAGTTCAAACCATCCGATATCAGACTGTCTGTTCATTTGCATCCGCCTCCTTTATCTCCGGTTTTATTTCTATTTCTGTAATTGCTGCGGTTTTTTCATCTTTCAGAATTTCCATGAACTCATCACCGGTGATGGTCTCTTTCTCATAAAGATAGTTAGCCAGTGCATCCAGTTTTTCACGGTTATCCAGAAGGATTTTTTTCGCTTTCTCATGTTCTCTTTTGACAAGCTCAACCACTTTACGGTCAATCTCGTTCTGGGTATCTGCAGAACATGCCAGAGAGGCATCCCCTCCCAGATACTGGTTTGTCACAGTTTCCATGGCGACCATATCAAAATCTTCACTCATTCCATAACGGGTGATCATCGCACGTGCGATCTTGGTAGCCTGTTCAATATCATTGGAAGCACCTGTCGTCACTTCTCCAAAAACAACTTCCTCTGCGGCGCGACCGCCTGTAAAGGTTGCAATCTTGTTTTCCAGTTCTTTTTTAGTCAGAAGATATTTATCTCCCTGCTCTACCTGCATGGTGTAGCCAAGAGCACCCGAAGTTCTCGGGATGATCGTAATCTTCTGGACCGGTGCAGAATGTGTCTGCATTGCCGCCACAAGGGCATGACCGATCTCATGATAAGCTACGACTTTCTTTTCCTGATCAGAAAGTACCGCATTTTTCTTCTGATATCCGGCAATGACAACCTCTATGCTCTCTTCCAGATCTGCTTCTGTTACAACTTCACGATTGTCCCTGACTGCGCGGAGTGCTGCTTCATTTACAATGTTGGCAAGCTCTGCCCCGGAAGCTCCGGATGCCATTCTTGCAATTGTATGAAAATCCACATCGTCAGAAAGCTGAACTTTCTTTGCATGTACTTTGAGAATTGCCTCACGACCTTCCAGATCCGGAAGTTCAACCGGTACACGACGGTCAAAACGTCCCGGACGGGTCAGTGCCGGATCCAGAGATTCCGGACGGTTGGTTGCCGCCAGAATGATTACACCGTTATTTCCCTCAAAACCATCCATCTCTGTAAGCAGCTGATTCAGTGTCTGCTCACGCTCATCGTTTCCGCCTGCCATCTGGCCGTCTCGTTTCTTACCGATGGCATCAATCTCATCGATGAATACAATACATGGTGCTTTTTCTTTTGCCTGGCTAAAAAGATCACGAACTTTGGAGGCTCCCATGCCGACAAACATTTCCACAAATTCCGAACCGGACATGGAGAAAAATGGAACATTAGATTCTCCGGCTACTGCTTTTGCCAGCATGGTCTTACCTGTACCTGGAGGGCCCACAAGCAGGACTCCTTTTGGCATGGATGCACCGACTTTTGTATATTTTTCAGGATTATGCAGATAATCCACAATCTCCTGGAGATTTTCCTTTGCCTCTTCCTCACCGGCAACGTCGCTGAAACGAATTCCCTCTGTTGATGGAACATAAACCTTGGCATTGCTCTTTCCCATTCCAAATGCCATGGAATTCTTGCCGCCCATCTGGTTCATCAGTTTCCTGCTCATATACTGACCGATTGCAACAAAGATTACCAGTGGCAGAATACCTGTAAGCAGAAAGCTGGCCACGGGTGACATCTGCTGGTCAATCTCCTTTGAAAACTTTGCACCGGCTTTGTAGAGACGTTCTGTCAGTGTCGGGTCTTCCATCACGCCTGTTTTATAAATTGTGTTTGCATCATCCTTATCTGTAAAAAGGATCTGGTTATCCTCAATCTGAACATCGTCGATTTTTTTATCTTCGATTTTTGTCATAAAGGTTCCATAATCCACCTCTTGGACCATGCTCTTTGCGATCATCGGTGTGATGACTACGTTAAAGATGACCAATATCAGAAGTACGATTCCATAATAGTAAAGCAATGGCTTTTTGGGTGATTTTACTTCCTTCATTCGTATTCCTCCGTTTCTTATTTTTACTATGTATTATAGTACTATAAGAGACGCTTTAACATAGACAAAATTGGGAATGTGGGGAAAAGAAGGGGTGGGTTGTGGGGATGGGTTACGGCAGAGGATTTCCCGTGTATTATGGTGTCGATACACGTCCAGATACTGCTAAACATATGGCTGGCAGACCAGAGCAACGGTCTGCTGAACTAACTGCCAACTGCGTCTATACATTCTCTCAACAATGGTTTCGAGAATGAGACTTCGTAAGCAGTGGATTTCATCAGTACCTAAAAGCGC
>CAKRTP010000179.1 GCA_934402155.1 uncultured Blautia sp.
AATTCTGCACAATTGTAATGGAATATCTTCCAAAAAAAGGTTAAATATTTACGGTTCGTACATAAATATTTAACCTTCTTTATAATAATTTCACTATTTAGTTCACGAAAACTTCAACGTGTTAAACGGAAACAACAGTTTTTCGATCTCGCTGTTGTACATATTGTCCGGTGTCACCAGTTCACAGCCGGAATTCACATTTTTCTCGTAGCTTTTGCCCCGCAGCATGAGAACGGTTTCCTTCACACCCATGTATCCCATCTTAAAGGCCTTCTGCACAACCAGTCCCCTGAAGACTCCGTTCTCCATCAGCTGAACTGCTTCCTGGGAACTGTCCACACCTACAACCTGGATACGATCCTTTGCACCTGCTGACTTTACTGCCCTGGCCGCACCAACCGAAGAATATTCATTCATTCCCGCGATCATCTTGAGATCAGGATATTTCTGCATCAGCTCAATGGTAAGCTTGCGCGACTTCTCATACTGCGAATCACAGTAGACCACATCCACAATATTATCCTCCAGTTCGCCCAGACCCTTACGAAATCCCTCTTCTCTCTCTACTGCGGTCGATACGCCCTTCACATGCGCCACGATCGCGATCTGATCATCCGGTCCAAGAAGGGTGGCTGCAAATTTCCCCAGCTTCTCTCCTGCCTCCAGATTATCTGTAGAGACCGTCAGATCCTGGATTTCTTCTTTTGTATAGGAGTCAATGAAACTGATCCTGATTCCCATATCTTTTGCCTTTTTGAGAAGTTCATCTGATTCAGTAAAGCTTGAAGGCGAAAAAAGAATGGCATCTGGTTCATTTTGGATTGCTTCTTCTAATAATTCATTCTGACGCTTAACATCGTTTTCCTCCGACGGGGCAAGAATGCTTATCTCTGCATTGTATTCCTTTGCCGCCATTTTAGCCCCGAGGATCACAGATTTCCAGAAATCATTTGTACCATCTACTACCTTGGGAATATAGATCAGGGAAAGTTTTCTTTCTTCTATTTTTTTATGTCTGTACCAGATGCCTCCGCCCAGCCCGCAGATCAGACAGATCACCAGACAGATGCTCAGCCATTTTCTGTGTTTTATCATCAAATTGCCTCCTGACTGCCAGGAATCGTGATCGTTGCCGTTGTTCCCTCGCCTTTTTTGCTCTCATAGGTGATTCCATAAGCATCACCATAATAGAGTTTGAGACGTTTCTGTACATTATAGACGCCAACTCCATTGGAGTGATAATTCACCTTGTGCTTATCATAAATATGTGCGAGCGTTTCCTCATCCATGCCCACACCATCATCGATCACCTGAAGAACTGCATTTCCATCTTTCATGAATCCCTTTACAATAAGAAGTCCCTTGCTTTCTTTGTACTTCAGACCATGATAGATCGCATTTTCAATGATCGGCTGGAGAACCAGCTTGATCAGTGGTATATATAATATAGAAGAATCTACATCTATCTGGAATTCCAGTTTGTCTTTGTAACGCATTTTCTGGATTGTAAGATAGCCCTTGGCATATTCCACCTCATTCACGATCGGAACCACCTCATCTTCATTGCTGATGCTCTGTCTCAGAAGTCTGGCAAGAGATGCTGTCATCAGAACAACCTCTTCGTTTTTCTTTCCTTCTGCCATCCAGATGATGGAATCCAGGGTATTGTACAGAAAATGCGGATTGATCTGCGACTGCAGTGCCTTGAGTTCACTCTTTCGCTTCTGCTCCTGTTCATAGACATTCTGTTCCATCAATTCCTGTATTCGATGCGTCATCACATCAAATGATTTCGTAAGGCTTCCTATTTCATTCTCTGAATCCACCACAACATCCGAAACGCTGAAATCTCCCTCCTGAACCTTTTTCATGGAGTCGCGGAGTTTCTGGATCGGAAGCGTGATACTTCTCGCCATAAATCTGGAAAAGATCAGTGCCACAACCACCAGGAGAATCGCCGTGAGTACATAAACACTCTGCGCCTGACGGCTCTTTCTCAGAAGTTCACGGACACTGGTACAATCCACGATTGTCCAGCCCGTCTTTTCGGAACGCGAAATAGAATAGAGCTTTCCGTCTTTCCCCGTTCCCGTCAGAACCGTATCATCATCTGTATTCATGATCAGATCGATATTCTCTGTCTGCAGTTCATTGTAAAGCTGCTGCTGCTGCGGATGATAGACAATATTTCCCTTCGCATCCATGATAAATGCATATCCCTTGGTCCCCACTGTACTCTGATCACACAGACCACTGATCGCACTGTAATTCAGATCAATAAAAAAGACTCCTTCTTTCTCGCCGCTGCCCTCACGGTCACGGATCCCACGGCTCAATGTGATCACCCACGGACGCTCCCCGCTGATGATATGCTGTACATGAGAGGAGGTGAGCATAGGTCCCTCCGGACTGTCAAGTGCCTGTGTGTACCACTCCTGTGTATTCAGATCCAGGTCACTGTTTACTGATTTCTTTCCATGGTTGATCAGCATTCTGCCGCTTTTACTGATAATTCCGACATTTCGGATATCACTCCGGCTGTCCAGGATCGTCTCAAACTGGTTCAGGATACGATATCTCGCCTCGTTATTGATCTCATCATCAAAAAGATAATCCTGAACATCCTCACTGCTTGAGATCAGATAGGCAATATTCTCCATATAATCTATATAGGAGTCTATATTCTGATTCATCTGCTTGATGATCGTATGCGTATATTCCGAAGAATTCTCAAAAATAGACGTATTGGTAAAGCGCATGGATACTGCTGTCACGATCACAACTGCAATGAGAACCAGAAACGCGACCGTCGAAAAAATAACACTCTGGATGCTTTTGAACTTCCCGACGATCACAGTTGCAAGTCCTTTTTTGTTCATCTTCGATTCTCCCTTGCATACTCTGTCGGTGTACAGCCAGTCATCTTCTTAAAGGAAATTCCAAAGTAATGTGCATCGGCAAATCC
>CAKRTP010000180.1 GCA_934402155.1 uncultured Blautia sp.
CTCCTGTCACTTCCTGACTTCGTCACCGCATCTGCCTCGATCCCGTCACGTCCGATATAGTCCGCAAGAGTACGCGCCACTCCCTTCCAGCCATCCTGATCCTTCTGATCCAGGGAAACCTGGTAATTCTGAAATTTTTCTGTCAGTGTAAAGCTGTCTTCATAGTCTGCCACACGGTACAGAGAAAGCTCCATCCCCTCTGCCGGACATTCAAGCGAAATACTGCCCCTCATCTGATCCGCCGCCAGAACCGGCACCCTCGTCATCATCCCGACAAGGACAGCGGCAAAAGTCAGCATAAATATTATGTTTTTGACCTGTCTGCGACTGTTTTTCTTCCTTCGATACTCCATCTTCTTCTCCCACTGATCTGGCTGTTTCTATTTCGTACGGTTACTTTTTTTCTTTCTCTTCTTTCTGGAACGCCGGGTCGACATATCCACTGCAATAAAACTGATAACAAGCAGCGGAATGGCGATACCTGTTGCGACAACCACTGTATTCATCTTTGCGGCATCTGAGGTGATCCTGGAATCATCACCCGCGCGGTTCGCAATTCTCTGACCCCGCACCAGCAGTCTCTGCGTGTTGATCCCGTACGGCGTACATGTAAGAAGCGTACACAGATCTTTATCCTCTTCGATCTCAAGCGGACCATAATCCTCCGGCTCCACGATACGGATCTGATCGATTTCATATGTAAAAACCTGATCATAAATATGAAGGAGAAAAACATCTCCCTTCTGCAGCTTATCAAGATCCGTAAAAAGCTTCGCGCTCGGGAGTCCTCTGTGCCCGGAAAGAACACAGTGCGTTCCGGTACCTCCTACCGGCAGACTGGAACCTTCCAGATGACCGATGCCTACCTGCAGGACGGAATCATCCACCGTGTGATAGAGGGCAAGCTTACATTTGATTTCAGGTATGGTGATATAACCCATCATTCCTGTTCCGTCTGCATTCAGAAGACTTTTGTATAAAGCATCCTGCTCCTCTGACGGATTAAAACGCCCTGCATCTGAAACCAGCGTCTGATTATATTGTGCTGCCTGCTCCAGAGCCTGCTTCTTCTCCTGCGTTCCCATCTTTTCGATGCGGTCCGAGTACTCCGCAACCGCCTGCGTCTGATGCTTCGAATTCCAGAAATTACTTACTGTCGGGTACAGCAGCAAGGACAGACCTGTAAGAAAGATAATTGCTGTAATAATTGTCGAAATATGCTTTCTCATGTTACAATCCTCTCCTTGCTGCTGCACAGGGAATAAAAATATTCCCTGTACAGCAAAATTATGTTGCTCTTTGTAATAACCTGATTCTTTTATAAAATGATTATCTCATTCTTTTCTTTGTGATCAGTACCACACTGGATCCAAGTACAAGAACTGCACCCAGGATATAGATCATGGTTGTTCCGCTTCCACCTGTGGATGGAAGGAGGGAACCGGTGTTGTTCTGGACTTTGACATAATCAGTTATATCTTCTGAAGTTTCTGTACCATCGGATGCACTCTTAAGAATAGATACCTGTCCAGAATCACTGATCTTAACTTTTATCGGATCTTTCAGTTTATTATAACCGTCTGGCTGCTTTGTCTCTGTAAGGTAGTATGTATCAGCGTCAAGACCTTTGATTGTGAATTTACCGGAAGCTGTAGTAGTTACTGTTGTCACTGCGCCTGTTTCATTAGTCTTTGCTACTCGGTAGGTATCACCTGCTGTATTATCTTTGCTAACACTTACAAGTTCAATTGGATCTGATCCACTAGCATTCTTACTTAATGTGAAGATTGCATCTGCAAGTGGTGTTTCTGTACTATTTTTCATTGTGTATTTGAATACTGGAAGTTCAAAGGTTTTTGTTTTTGTTGTATCATGATTTGTTTCATTGTTGTCTCCATACTTCAGCCATGTTTCATTCGTATATTCCTTGTTAGACTCTACATCATCATTCAGAGTGGCAGAGTAGGTAACGATGATTTTGTCGTTTTCTGCAAGTGTGCCACAGAATGCCGGAGTAAACGCAATTTCAAATGTACAGTCATCGGTGATATTAGCAGCATCTGTTATTAAGCTATAATCTTTAGGACTAGCAAGAATAGTATCACCTTTCTTCACAGTTACAGTGCCACCAAATGTCAATCCTGTATCCATCTTATCATGCAGTACATAGTTCTGTGCACCTGGCTGTGCTGTAATTGTAGTCTGGAAATTTACAGTCTGTCCGATGTCAGCTGTGTTGCTGTCACCCCATTCATCAGTTTTCCCTACTTTAGAATCTTCCTGAACTTTCTTTTCTACTGAAGGAACACCATTCTTTTCCTTGATTGTTGCTTCATTATTTGTTGTAGTAAGGCCACAAAGTGCACCAACGCTGGACTCCACAAGATAATAACCAAGATCAAGGTTATCAAATATTACAGTGTTGCTTCCTGTTGCAACAGTTTCATTCTTCTCAGCAGCTATAGATTGACTTTTAGCATGTGCCAATGCTTTCTGTGCAAATTCGACAGCATCTGCTCCGTCTTTCCAAGTCACATAACCATTCTCATTAATATCTACATATTTACTGCCCTCACCATTAGTTTTGAAGAAGTTCTCCCATTTAGCTGCCGGTTTATAAGAATATAAGTTGTTAGTTTTATCATAACTCTCTAAGTCTAACAGCTTATAGATCTTGTATGTCTGTCCTGCTCTTGCACTATTAATCGTAATTTTTCCCTTTGTAGCAGATGTACCACTTGTCGTTGCTGAATCTGCGCTTACCACGCTTGCCATTCCCAGTACCATCATAATGGAGAGCATTATTGCGGCGATTTTTTTTAATAGTTTCATTTTCTTCCTCCTTGTTTTCGCACTACTGCCCCCCCCCGGAAAAAATCTGTTTTTCCGAAGGGTACAGTACCCCTTTTTGTTACCTGTTTCTGCAGGTTTGTTTCTT
>CAKRTP010000181.1 GCA_934402155.1 uncultured Blautia sp.
GGAGTCTGTATTTCCGGCGGCGAACCGACATTAAGTACAGATCTCGAAGATTTTATCCAAAAGATCCGTCAGCTGGGATATCCTGTTAAGCTGGATACCAACGGCTCTCATCCGGAAATCCTCAAAAATCTCGCAGGAAAAGATCTCATCCAGATGGCTGCTGTAGACATTAAAGCCTGCCGCGAAAATTATCCCTCCCTGACAGGGCTTCTGCAGCCGGATCTTGATGCAGTACAGGAAACGGTTGATTTCCTTCTGCATGGAAATCTGGACTACGAATTCCGTACTACTGTTGTCCGCGAGCTGCACAACGAAGAAGATTTTCTCAGGATAGGTACATGGTTAAAGGGTGCCAAAACCTATTATCTCCAGGCTTACAAAGACTCTGATGAGGTTCTGCAGCCTGGATTCAGCAGCTATTCTCTGGCAGAGCTGGAACATTTCCGCGATATTCTTCTGAAAAATATTTCAAAGGTTGAGATTCGGGGCATCGACTGACCGATACCAGTATCCCCCTTTTCCTTTTGAAATACTGATATTTTTACTTTCTTTAAAGTAAGAAAAGCCAAACATATTTGCCATGAACCTCTCCTGCTGATCATAGCTTCCCGGAACAGCAAGAAACCACTGCCCACAGCGATTACGACATAGCAGCAGATGTCCAAAATTATGGTAACCATACTGCAGGAAGCGATTGTTTCTCAGCACGCAGGCCTGACGGCCAAGGCGGCAGAGTTCTTCCGGCATGATCTTCCGGCAGTCTGTCAGTTCGCCATCACCAAACGGGTCACCTGCCTCTTCATTCTGTGGCGGCAGGACCGGCCGGTCTGCAATTTCTGATTCCTGCACAGACTGTGTATGAATTTCCGGCTGCTGCTCTGTCTCTTTTTTTTCTTCGTACCCGGAAATCTCTTCTGCTTTTTTCACTTCCTCCTCTGTTTTCAGGATTTCTTCTTTCTGATCTTCCACTTCTCTTATCTCCCGGAAGTCTTCCGGACGAATCGGCTGATCATCCCATTCCGTCCCAAAAAATCCACCGCTCGCCAGAATCAGAACTATGCCGTTCATATCTCTCAGCGGTATTTTTCCGTTTCCTGCCGCCATCGTCTGTGTTTCCAGAACACAGTCCATTCTTCCCTCCTCAGTACGACCAATTCCGATCCTGCTTCCATTGAGAAGCCCCTTTTTTCTTATAAATCCATAAACAAAGTATTCTGTACCTGCGATCAGGCCGGGGCAACGCAGATGCACTTCTATCCGACACAGTTTCTCCCAGGCTTCTACTTTTATAAAACCACAGTTATTCCCCTTTTTCCCCTTCTGGTATTCATACACATATGCCACAAAACGCCGATATTCCGCCAAGTTACATCCTCCGAAGTTTCCATATCACTTATGTATATGATTTCTTATTCCCAAATATACTTTCCGAATTCCGGCTGATGAGCTTTTCTTCTCTCCACTGATCGTAGGCCGCACAAATCCAGTTTTTCAAAGAGTTCTTCATATTCATATGAAGCTTCTCCCTGTTTTCCCCATAACCGATACAGCCTGGAAGTTCCGGATAAAATCCCGCCAGTCCTCTGCCCGGATCTTCTTTCACTTCATAATCATCCTGCCAGAGATTCTCTGTAACCATGTCCAGATCCATTTCTCCCTGCTCTACCGTCTCATACAGACCGTCAAGAACATATTTATATAATCCGGAGAATCTTTTGTGTCCTCCCAAAAACCTGATCTGATTCAGTTCATTTCCAAATTCCCCGTTCCGAACCCAGGCCGAATAAAGTTTCCCAAACTGTATTTCCCCAATCCCATATTCATCCTTCATCAGATTCAGATAACACACTGCATCTTCATACGGAATCTTTCCATTTTGGATCATTCCGCACAGATATGATAATTCCATCTCTTTTCCCGTCTCCATACTTAGTCCTTAGCTCCTTCTCTCATTCCTGCAGGCCCATTATATCGTTTTATATGCTACATTTTTTATATTTCAGGATAAACATTAAATGTTTCTCTATTACGAAACATTATAAAAGAATTCCTCATTATCATCAATGCATATATGTTTCTTTATCGCGAAATAATTTACTGAACCAAGTTCTCTTTACGGTTCACAATGACCGGATATTGAGGAAAACAAAATGCAGAAAATAAGACCCGATCTGGATATCGGCAGCAACATTCAGGAAATGCGCTACCTCAACAAGCTTACACAAGACCAGGTAGTTGCCCGGATGAACATCATGGAAATCCCTATTTCCAAAAGCACTTATGCCAAATTGGAAACAAACCGGATGAACATCAAAGTCAGTGAGCTGCTTGCACTTGCACAGATTTTTCACTGCGATGTTGGTGATTTCTTCAAAAATCTTTTATAATCCTTTTTCTCTTCCTCACATATTTTTCTTTTTCTCCAGCCCATTTCGTGCTGTTTTCAGCAGTATTTTCCTTTATAAAACAAAAAAACTGTCAGCCATCTCTGACCAACAGTACTTTACGAAGTAATCTTTTATAAATCTATAAAACAAAAAGGAACTTCTCATCCAAGAAGTCCCTTAATCTTCAGTCGAAGTGACAGGATTTGAACCTGCGACCTCTGCGTCCCGAACGCAGCGCTCTACCAAACTGAGCCACACTTCGTTATTTATTTTTCCTACGTCGCTCAACGCAAGACATATTATATTACATGGTTTTGGAATTGTCAACAGGTTTTTTTAAAAATTTTTTATTTATTTTTATTTTGAATACAAACGAAAAAAAGCTCCTCTTTCTTGCAAGAATCTGCAATATACGTTATATTATAAACAACACGTAACTGTTCAGTACCCTCACAGTTACGAGTCAAAATGCATTCCAAATCACCTTCGGTGATGGCATTTTGCCTTG
>CAKRTP010000182.1 GCA_934402155.1 uncultured Blautia sp.
GATCGTTCGGAGGATATTTCAGCTTTATGCCGATGGAAGCACGGTATGGGAGATCGCGGAGATACTGGAGCGAGAGGGCGCGCATTGCCTGCGGAGCGCGAAGCCGCTGGCTGTCAGACAGATCAGCTACATATTGCGCAATGAGGTCTATGTGGGCGACCGGCGGCTGCAGAAGCAGCATCCGAAGAACTATCTGACGAAAAAGCCGGACGACAACCTGGAGAAGAAGAGCTATTATCTGAAGGACTTCCACGAGGGGATCGTCGACCGGGCGCTGTGGGAAAGGGTGCAGGCGCAGCTGAGCAAAGCGGAAACTGTGCGAACAGAGGAGCGTGCTGCGGGAATTCTGAGAAGGCGAAGAACCGGCCATTTTCTGACGGGAATGCTCTTTTGCGAGAAATGCGGAATGGTCTATTGCCGGAGAACCTTCCAGAAAAAGGGCAGGGACGGCGAAAAGATCAGCTACCACGCGTGGAAGTGCAAGGAGCGGATGAAGAAGGGGCCAAATCCCTGCGGGCGCAGCGCTCCCCCGCGCTGTCCCTCCCCCATCGTGCGCGAGGAGGACTTGCTGCGGGAGATCGCCGGTCAGCTTGCCGCAAGGGGCGTCGTCTCCAAGGAGGCGGACATGGCGGAAATCGTGAAGCGTCATGTGCGGAAAATATTGATTGGCGAGAACGGAATCACCGTAATGCCGGAGGAACGCGCCTCTTAGCATGAGCCGACTGAGGAGCTTTTACCGGGGGACTCTTGATAAGCACGGGAATATGCGGTAAAATAAGGGCAGAGCATTGAAGATTCCCCGAAAGGCGGTGCGGCATGGAGAGCAGGAAATTGCCCGTGGGCATTGACAGTTTTGAAAAGCTGCGAAGAGAGAATTTCTATTACGTGGACAAAACAGAGCTGATTGCGGATCTCATGCGGAACTGGGGCGAGGTCAATCTTTTCACGCGCCCGCGCCGCTTTGGCAAGACGCTGAACATGAGCATGCTCAAGAGCTTTTTCGAAATCGGCGGCGACAAGAGCATCTTTGACGGGCTTGCCATCCGCGGAGAAGCGGAGCTTTGCGAAGCGTATATGGGGAAATTCCCGGTGGTATTTATATCGCTCAAGGGCGTGGATGGGCTGACATTCGAGGATGCGTACGAGCGCCTGAGGAGAATTATTTTTGAAGAAGCATCTCGTTTACAATACCTTATGGAAAGCCCGCGCATTTCAGAGACGGACAGAGCGCCTCTGAAGGTGTTACTCCAAAGGAAAGGCGATGCTTCGGACATTGCTATGTCTTTGAAGACGCTTTGCGCGCTCCTGGAAAAGCACTATGGTCAGAAGGTCATCCTGCTGATCGATGAGTACGACGTGCCGCTGGACAAGGCCTACGCCCATGGCTATTACGACCGAATGATCGATCTGATCCGCGCGATGTTCAGCGCGGCACTCAAGACGAACGACAGCCTGTTTTTCGCCGTGATGACCGGCTGCCTGCGCGTGTCCAAGGAGAGCATCTTCACGGGGCTGAACAATCTGATGGTGCATTCCATTTCGGATGTGAGCTTTGATGAGTATTTCGGCTTTACGGACAAAGAAGTTGGAAATATGCTGACCTTCTACGGCCTGGAAAGCCGCTGCGACGAAGCCCGGGAATGGTATGATGGATACAGATTCGGCGAGCAGAGCGTTTACTGCCCGTGGGATGTAATTAACTACTGCTACGCGCTGCGCAGCGACCCGCGGGCCGAGCCGAAGGCCTATTGGCTGAACACCAGCGGCAACGCCATGGTGCGCAGTCTGATCCAAAAGGCGAAAACCGGCACGGCCCGGATGGAAATCGAAGAGCTGATTGCCGGCAAGACCATCTTTAAAACGCTGAACGAGCAGCTTACACATAATGAAATCAACGACAGCATCGAAAACGTCTGGAGCCTGCTGTACATGACGGGCTATCTGACGATCACCGAACGGCCCTCCGGCGGAAGGTATGCGCTGCGCATTCCCAACCGCGAGGTGCGGCAGATCTATACGCAGCAGGTGCTGTCGTGGTTCAGGGAAAGCGTGCGGAAGGACGCGGACAAGCTGACGGCCCTGTATACCGCCTTCGAGACGGGAGATGCGGAAGCCATCGCGAATGATCTGAACCGGCAGCTCATTACCACCGTGAGCTTCCACGACGCGCGCGAATCCTTCTATCACGGCTTTCTGCTGGCGCTGCTGAGCACCTGCGCGGCGTGGGAGGTGTCCTCGAACGCGGAAACGGGAATCGGCCGCGCGGACATCATCGTGGAGCGTGAGGACGGACAGCTCGGCTTTGTCATCGAGATTAAGAACGTCCGGGACAGGCAGAAGCTGGACGCGGCCTGCGAAGCGGCGATGAAGCAGATTGAGGAAAAGGATTACACCGCCGTGCTGCGCCGATATGGAGTTGAAGAAATCTGGGCCTATGGCATTGCATTCTGTGAGAAAAGGTGCAGGGTCGCCGCCAGACGCGTAAGCTGAGAAGGCGTTGGGGCGAGGCGTATCTCCTGTTCCGAAAACAAGGATGGGCCTCTGCGCGGCGCGGGGCTGATGAGCATCAACACAGTAAGCAGTCGCTGCTTAACGAGCAGCGGCTGCTTTTTGCGCGTCTTTGGCGCGGGAATCAAAGCGTTCGATAAGAAAGGGGCGGATACACGGGATAGAGGATGAGGTAATCCTCGCCGGCATCCGACGAAATCGGCGAAGCGGTCTCCTCCGCCGCCTGAGCAACCATCTTACAGCGCGGATACAGCCTGCGCGCATGGTTTTGAATCAGAAATCCCGCAATCGT
>CAKRTP010000183.1 GCA_934402155.1 uncultured Blautia sp.
CTGGTAACTTCCATGGAGCACAATGCCGTCATGCGTCCACTTGTCCAGCTTACGAAGCAGGGAGTGACTTTTGACCGGATCCCCTGTGACTGTGAGGGAAATCTCCTCCTGGAAAAAGCAGACTCACTGATCAGACCAAATACCAGACTTCTCGTCTGCCTCCATGCATCCAATGTATGTGGAACAATCATGCCACTTGGAGAACTCAGTGCATTTTGTCAGCATCACGGACTGCTCTTTGTCCTGGACAGTGCCCAGACTGCCGGTACTCTTCCTGTTGATATGGATGAATTAAAACTTGATGCGCTCGCTTTCACCGGGCACAAAGGACTTCGAGGTCCTCAGGGAATCGGCGGTTTTCTGATCCGCAGTGAGCTTGCCGCTCAGATCGAACCGCTCTTAAGCGGTGGTACAGGAAGTATTTCTCACACAGAAGATGTACCTGCCTTTCTTCCTGACCGCTTCGAACCGGGAACTCCAAATATTCCCGGAATCCTGGGGCTTCATGCCGCACTTACAGATCTAGAAACTGTTTCCACGGAAACAGTTTTCCAACATGAAATGAAACTCACTGAGCAATTTATAAAAGGAATCCAGTCCCTCGATCCGGATGAAACCAGACTTCGCATCATTGGCCGAAAAGATACCCGAAATCGCTGTGCTGTCGTTTCGATCCAGACTCTCGAAGTTGATATGGCCCGGGCTGCTTTTGAACTGGATGATACTTACGGTATCATGACCCGTGTCGGACTTCACTGTGCTCCCAGCGCACATCAGACTCTGGGAACCTATCCGGCCGGAACGCTCCGCTTCTCTTTTGGTCCGGAAAACACTTCCGAAGAAATAGAAGCCGCCATTCATGCACTGGATCGGATCACTGAGTTTTAAAACAAGTATTCATTTTCAGGAGATTTTGATTTATGGAATTCAAACAGCTAGAAGCTTTCGTCGCCGTTGTCGATTACGGCAGTTTCTCTGAAGCTGCCAGACGCCTTTACCTGACACAGCCTACCATCAGTGCACATATACGTTCTCTCGAAGAAGAACTTCATTCCAGGCTCATCATCCGCACTACCAAAAAGACCTCTGTCACCACCAGAGGTTATCAGCTCTATGACAGTGCTGTCCGGATGCTTGAGATCCGCAATAACCTTCTGGACAATTTCACTGGTGCACAGAAACATATGATTGACCTTGCCGCCTCCACGATTCCCTCCTCTTACCTGCTGCCGGAACTTCTGGCAGGTTTTGGGAATTCTCATGCTGATATCTATTTTCACTCTGTCCAGACTGACAGCGAAGGCGCGATCCATCGTGTTCTGGACGGCACCGTAGACCTTGCTCTTATCGGGCAGAATACCGGAGATGAAAGC
Organism: uncultured Blautia sp.; assembly: GCA_934402155.1. Lineage (GTDB taxonomy): Bacteria > Bacillota > Clostridia > Lachnospirales > Lachnospiraceae > Blautia_A. Next base: position 1,374 of record CAKRTP010000183.1, read on the forward strand.
TGTGTCTTTATTCCTTTCTGTCAGGATACTCTTGTTCTCGCTGCTCCCGTCAATGAACGGTATCTGAAGTTCAAAGAAGAATCTGCCGGATTCCGGGAATTTCTGCATGATCCGATCATCATCCGCGAAAAAGGCTCCGGAACAAAAAAAGAGATGGACATTTTCCTTGAAAAAATAGGCGTTGCTCCTTCTGAACTTAACGTGATCGCCAGAATGAATGATCTGGAGAGTATAAAAAAATCCATAGTCAACGGACTCGGTATTTCTATTCTTTCTGCCCGCTCTGTCACTGACCTTCAAAAAACAAAACAGATTCTTCTGTTTCCACTGGAAGAATCTGTTCATAAAAGAAGTTTTTATATTGTCTACAGCAAAAATCGGATTCTGAAACCGCATGTACGTCAGTTTATTCATTACGTCCGCGATTTTTATCAGTAAATTTTACCAGCACTTTTTGCAGGCTTCATATCCCTGACTGCGTGCCTGGGCTTCACTCTCCTGCCAGGCTTTATCCGGATTCATCTTTCCGCAGTTCGGAATGCTGTGGTACTTGCTTCCGGTCTCAGAGATCCAGACCATAGTGCCCTGTGTATCCTCTGTTTCTGTACCATTGTCTGCATTCTGTGTACTGTCTGATCCGCCAGAATAACGCACACCGGATCCTGAACCTGCATCATAGGAATCCGATGCATCATCTGCACTGTCCGAACCGGCACTGTAATCATTACAGGGATCCTGATTCCAGGTGATCGTACTTCCATCAGAAACTGCGATCACAGTTCCCTGATCATCTGTCCGAAAGACCGGAATATTCATGTCTGAAAGCTTTCCCATTGTCTGTGCGGTCGGATGTCCGTAGGAATTTCCCTTTCCACAGCTTACCACTGCCCAGGACGGTGTTGATGCCTCCAGAATATCCCAGGTTGTGGAAGACGCAGATCCATGATGCCCAAGACAGAGTACATCACAGTCAAGGCTTTTTCCTGTACTGATCATATCCTGCTCACTGGTTTCCTCTGCATCTCCCATAAACAGAAAACCGTTACTTCCATTTACCAGGCGGATCACCACAGAGTTGTCATTACTGTTCTTTGAGATTCCGGAAGGTGCCATGACCGTGAAGCTTCCCGTTCCGAATTCATACGTGTCCCCGACAGATGGATATTCCACAGAAATACCATTCGCTGTCGCAGTATTCATAAATGTATTAAAAAGCTCTGATGTATGCACATAATCAGATCCCAGGATATGCTCCACTTCAAAATTATCAAGACATTTGACAAGGCCACCCAGATGATCCTCATCATAATGAGAAGAGATCATATAATCTATCGTATCTACCTGCTGATTTTTAAGATACTCTACTACCTC
>CAKRTP010000184.1 GCA_934402155.1 uncultured Blautia sp.
TGTCTTCCTACAAGACTGACAAGTTCCTTAATAAATTCATTTCCGGCAGTGTTGTCGTGTACATAGACAGTTCCCTGTGGTGGAATATGGAAACAGAAACGGTCTTCCTTGTGGGAAACTCGGATATCTCCGAGTTTATCTGTGAGAGAAGCCGGAAGTGCATCAAGACGTTTTTGCATTTCATCGGCAGTATCATTGGCAGCAAAGAAATGATTCAGAGAGGAAAGCGGATAATACAGACGGATGTCTTCTTTAAAAAATCCAAGCTTTGCCTGTTCTTCTTTGATGATATCGATCAGATTTTTTGTGAGTTTGTCATAACCCATAATATTACCTCCTGAGCAGACGGCGAATACCACTTGCAGTATCCGCCTGCGTTTACTGCAACACATTGTAGCAGATTCCTTATAGGATTACCAGAGCAGAGAAAGAAAATAACCGAAAGGAATGGTTTGAATTGAAAATTACTTTGTAATGTTTCAGAGCGGTGTCAATTGATTTTTAAACAGGAAAACTATATAATAAATTCATATAGAATTTGAGAAAATCAGAGGAAAAAAGTATGAAAATAGAAAACCTGTGTATAAACTGTATGAAAGAGAGACAGGATCCGGATGGAGTCTGTGAACACTGTGGATTTGATGAGCGAAAATATGATCTGCCGCAGCATCATATGAAGCCATTTACAATCCTTGCAGGAAAGTATCTGATTGGAAAGGCCATCGGTGAGGGTGGTTTCGGAATTACTTATATAGGAATGGATCTGGAACTTGAGGTAAGAGTTGCGATCAAGGAGTATTATCCACAGGGAGTTGCCGCGAGAGTCAGTGGGATAAATGACAGCACGGTATGTTCCTGCACAGACAGTACCCGCCCATTTTTTGAAGAGGGCCGGGAGAAATTTATCAATGAGGCAAGAACCATTGCAAAATTCAGGGGATTGCCGGAAATCGTAGGTGTTATAGAATTTTTCAGAGAAAACCAGACAGCATATATTGTCATGGAATATCTGGATGGCCAGACTCTCAAGCAGTACCTCAAGGCAAATGGCGGCAAAATCCCGACAGATGAGATTCTGAGGATGATGAGACCACTGATCTCATCCCTTGGAAAGATACATAGTGAGGGGCTGATCCACAGGGACATCAGTCCGGATAATATCATGCTTATGAAGGACAAAAGCATCAAGATCCTGGACTTCGGCGGAGCCAGGGATTTTGCTTCCCAGAACGGAAAAAGCATGTCGGTTCTGGTAAAGCATGGCTATGCACCGGAGGAACAATACCGAAGCCAGGGTGACCAGGGACCATGGACTGACGTTTATGCACTGTGTGCAACCATGTATCGCTGCATCACCGGAAAAATCCCGCCAGAGGCGCTGGAACGCCTTAACAAAGATGAACTCAAACCAATTTCCTCTTTTGGAGTGGATTGTCCGAAGCACATAGAAAAAGCTATCCTCAAAGGCCTGGCTGTCCGTAAAGACGGACGTTACCAGTCGATGGAAGAACTCTATGATGCTCTTTACAAAAAACAGAAGGAACCGGAGAAACCTACAAAACCAGACAAGAAGACAAAACTTATAATAGCCGCAGCAGCAATAGCAGCAGGAATTATTGCTGTTGCGTATGGCATGACAGGAAAGGAGAATCCTGAACGGATTTTTGTGGAGGCAGAAACAACACCGACACCGACGGCAGTGCCGACAGTAACACCGACACCGACCATAACACCGACACCTGTTCCGCGTCAGTTGAATATCGAGGGCGGAAAGGGAAGCGGAACTTATAAAGCGGGAGAAAAAATAAAAGTTTTTACTGATATAGTGAATCCGTATTTTCCGGTGTGGGTATTTGAGAAAAAAGAACTGGGACTGATAGAAGACATTTATGCCAGAGAGACAACCCTTATAATGCCGGATAGTGATTCTGATATTATCTGTTATCAGAAAAGTTCTACTGAAGCACCAGCGGATAAACTGCTTGATCAATCGGGTGATTTTGTGATCAAAATTGACGGTGAAGATTATGCGCTGCCGATATCTGTACAAAAACTTGAAGATAAAGGATGGAAATGTGATTTTGGAGATTTCACAAATGAAGATATAGAAAAGTATTCCGGGTATTATCTGACAGGAGGCAGTGCCAGAAGCCGCGGCAGTTTTGATATGACTGTAAAAATACATTCCAAAGAGCAGATAGATATTATGAGCATGGAATTCTGGGGTGACAGTTTGCAGGTGGAACTTCCGGGAGGAATTATCCACGGAAAATCCACACGAAAAGAAGTACAGGATGTATATGGAAAATCCGATATGGAGGCTGCGGGGGCTTTGACCTTAAGTTACTATATACCGGGAAATGTAACAATCGTATTTTGTTTTGAATCAGATAAAGATGCTGCATCTGATGAGGATGTTGTTTCCGGTATTATAGTCAGAAAAATCCCGGAAGATTACATTCCGCCTCAGAACTGAGAGGATTTCATGATATCCGGCTTTTTGACACTGTAAAATTTTTATCTGTGAAAGTTTTCTTCATTTATCTATTGTATTTTAGGGGACATTCGTGTAAAATAGATTACAATTTAGCTTGGTAAAGCACGAATATGCATAACAGGCAGATGAATAATAGAACATTTTTATATACCAAGATAAGAAATAAACAGATGAAGGAGAGAGAACAAATGGCAGATCATGAAATGATGAATCTTGACGAGATGGGCAGCCTCAGAGACAGTA
>CAKRTP010000185.1 GCA_934402155.1 uncultured Blautia sp.
ACTGAAAGAAGCTTCCGGAGAGACGGCAGCTAAACGTAAAAAAGAAATTGAGGAGGAGAGGCAGCTGATTCTGGCTGCCCTGAATCGCTATGAAAGTTAAGGAACTGACAGCCTGGCTGGATCACGAATATCCGGCAGAAGCAGCGGAGAGCTGGGATAATGTAGGTCTTCTGGTAGGAGATGATGAGGAAGGTGTTTTTCATGTTTTTCTTGCACTGGATCTGACAGAGGAAACTCTTGAGGAGGCAGTACAGGCAGGTGCAGACATGATCATCACGCACCATCCGATGATTTTTGGCGGAATCAAGAGAATCAATAATCATGATTCTTCCGGAAGAAAAATCATGCGTCTGATCAGAAATAATATTTCTTATTATGCTATGCATACAAATTATGACATTCTGGGAATGGCGGAGCTGAGCGCAGATTATCTGAAGCTTGAAGGCAGAGAAGTGCTTTCTGTGACAGAGGAGACAACGGATGGCTGTGAAGGATTTGGACGTGTCGGAATACTTCCGGAGCAGATGACTCTGAGAGAGTGCGGAGAATTTGTCAAGAAGTCATTTATGCTCAATGATGTCAGAGTTTATGGTGACCCTGACCGACTGGTGCAGAAAGCAGCAGTCTGCACAGGAAGCGGTAAAAGTATGATTCCGGATGCACTGGCCAAAGGTGCGGAAGTTTACATTACCGGTGATATTGATCATCATACGGGGATTGATGCTGTGGCGGCCGGACTGCCGATCATAGATGCGGGTCATTATGGAACGGAATATATTTTTATGGAGGCCATGAAGAAAAAACTGAGTCAGAAATTTCCAAAACTTCAGATTTCATGTGCAGAAATAAAAAGTCCGTATATGATATTATGAATAAAAGGTGAAAACAACAGCAGTCTGCTGTGAGGCTGTTTTGGAGTGTTGAGCCGGAACTATAAAAACGGAGGGTTTTTATGGAACAAAAAATGGCAAAAGTAACGATCAATGGCAAAACAAAAGAATATCCCTGTGGGACTTCCTACAGGGATATTGTTAACGAATATCAGATAAATATGGAAGCACCGGTCATACTGGTCACGGCAGATGGAAGACTCAGAGAGCTTCACAAAAAAGTAAAGCATGACTGTATTGTGGAGTTCGTTACGACCAGAGATCATATAGGATTTTCTACCTACAAAAGAAGCGCGTGCCTGGTACTTCTTAAAGCGATTTATGATGTGGCGGGCAAGGAAACTGTCGAGAAAGTAGAAATCCATTATTCTGTTGGTTCAGGATATTATTTTACAATGAACGGATTTTCCGGTCTGGATCAGGACTTTCTGGATCAGGTCAGAGAACAGATGCACAGGATCGTAGAAGCCTGCATACCAATCTGTAAGAAATCGGTCAGCACAGCTGATGCGATCGCATTGTTTCACCAGCATCATATGTATGATAAAGAAAAACTGTTCCGTTACCGTCGTGTTTCCAGAGTAAATATTTACAGTATCGAAAATTATGAGGATTATTTTTACGGCTATATGGCAGATCATACAGGCTATGTGAAATATTTTGATCTTAAGCTTTATGATGAGGGTTTTGTGCTGGAATTGCCGGAGCGCAGTGATCCTTTTACACTTCCTGCTTTTGCACCTGAAGAAAAAATCTTCCAGGTGCAGAAGGAATCGCAGGAATGGGCGGAAAAGCTTGACATTTCTTATGTGGGAGATCTGAATGACAGGATTACCAGCGAGGGTATACGAAATATCCTTCTGGTGCAGGAAGCACTTCAGGAAGCGAAGATATCCAGGATCGCACAGCAGATTGTGGAAGACGGAAACAGGAAATTTATCATGATCGCGGGGCCTTCTTCATCAGGAAAAACCAGTTTTTCGCATAGGCTGGCAGTGCAGCTGACGGCACATGGAATGAAGCCGCATCCGATCGCCGTAGATAATTATTTCAAAAACAGAGAGGATACGCCTCTTGATGAATATGGCGAGAGAAATTATGAATGTCTGGAAGCACTGGACGTTGAGAAATTCAATGAGGATATGCTTGCACTTCTCAGAGGAGAACGGATCGAGCTTCCGGCATTTAATTTTGTGACAGGGCACAGAGAATACAGGGGTGATTTCCTCCGGCTTGGAAAGGACGATGTTCTGGTTATAGAGGGCATTCACGGGCTGAATGACAAACTGAGCCATGCACTTCCGAAAGAAAACAAATTCAAGATCTATATCAGTGCACTGACGCAGTTGAATGTAGATAAACACAACAGGATTCCGACTACGGACGGAAGGTTGATCCGAAGGATCGTGCGTGATGCGAGGACTCGTGGAACCAGTGCAAAAGATACGATTGCCCGATGGCCGTCTGTGAGGAGGGGCGAGGAGGCAAATATCTTTCCTTATCAGGAAGAAGCGGATGTGATGTTTAATTCTGCACTTGTCTATGAACTGGCCTGCCTGAAGCTGTATGCCGAACCGCTTCTTTTTGGAATCGGGAAGGATGAACCGGAATATGTCGAGGCAAAACGTCTGCTGAAATTTTTTGATTATTTTATTGCGGTTCCCAGTGATGATATTCCGGTCAACTCTCTTCTCAGGGAGTTTGTCGGCGGAAGCTGTTTTGATGTCTGAGATAAATTTGTACTTTACTTAAAGCACAATTCGTGTTAGAATAGCATTCGTGCGAGCAGGCCAGGTGATCGCGGCTGTACAGACGAAAGGGTACAGACGAGGAAA
>CAKRTP010000186.1 GCA_934402155.1 uncultured Blautia sp.
TTCTCTGGTTTTCCCCACTTCTCTCCGCTATAAAATTCATAATATTTTCTGTGCTGCTTATCCATCTTCTTAAGGAACTTCACAGCCTGCTTCATATTCATATTGCGGACATCCATGACGTGCTGGACACGTACCTGGAATGGTGCACTGATAAAGATGCTGATGTGCGGGATATGGTTATTCTTGAGGATTGCATCGGCACATCGGCCCATGATCAGACAGTCTTCTGTCCTTGCAAGATCACAGATCAGGTCACTCATATTGAAGAAGACTGCATCCTGCTTGTTAAGGCCATGGTAACGATTCAGTTCCCGGAGTTTCGCCCTTAAACCTTCGTGCGTCTTCTTTCCATATTTATTGAATTCTGTAAAGTTTTCTTTATCCTGCACCTCGCCTTTTTCAGCTTCCAGGCGCTTCATTACCTGATTAAAGATTTCCACATCATAGTAATTGATACGAAGATTATCTGCAAGTTCAAAACCGATATCGTTTCCCGCACTTCCCTGTGTACGACTGATACAGATCACAAGATGGTCATCCTCTGAGATCTTCTCTCTTCTTGCGGCAAGATTCAGTGCCACACGTTCAGTATCCACGATATCTGTAGAACCAAACATATTCGGAAGCTGCTCGATTTCTTTGAGGATTTCATCATACTGTGTCATAAGACGGCTTCTCTCACTGTCGTCCTTAATAGTACGTGCCATGTTACTGATAAGAGCAAGTTCACTTCGAAGCAGATGTCCATCCGGTTTTGTATACATCAGCATACTTAAGGTACGGATCGTAGTATCACGGTTTCCTGTAAAAGTACGTCCGAGAGAAGAACCAAGGACACGATAAACTTCTCCATCCAGATCATAGATCCGGGTTGCAAGCTTTGTATAAATTTCTTTGTTTATTTTTTCTGACATTCTTCTCCCCCCTTACATAAAGAACACAAGCATGTCCAGGATAAATACCGGAATAAGAAATACCAGTGACCACAGAATATATCCGAAGAAGGACGGCATATTTACACCGTTCTCGTCAGAAATGGCTTTGACCATAAAGTTCGGTGCATTTCCGATGTAGGTATTCGCGCCCATGAATACTGCACCACTTGAGATCGCCGAGAGCAGTTTTACCGGAATCGTACCAAGGCTTGTGGTAACTCCGTTCATAAACCCAAGCGTTCCTGCCGTGGTAAGGAATACCAGATAGGTAGGTGTGTTATCCAGGAAACTGGACAGTGCGCCGGTAGCCCAGAACATTTCCAGTGGTTTATAAAGTCCGATTTTCGGTCCAAGTGCCTTCAGAAGCATGAGTGCCGGCTGCATGGTAATAAAAATACCGATAAATAATACTGCAACTTCCCTGATCGCACCCCATGTGAAATGGTTTCTTCTTCGAACGCTTTTATCTGTCGTCTTGAAGGACAAAAATGCGGCAAGAAGAATCATTATGACCTCGATCAGTGCCGGGAAAGTCAGTGTCACTTCTCCAAGAATGCGGATACCTTTTACTGCGCCCTCTGTGTCCTGGAATGCAGGAAGTCCCGGAAGAACACCGCTTAAGATAACTGCTGCCACGATCATAATAAGGAAAATAATGTTGTGGAGTCCGTCAATATGGAACTCCGTACCCGGCTTGGAAATATCAGGCTTACGTCCCTGCGCAATATCTTTACGATATGCAAGTTTGTCCACATGATAAAAAACAAACAGCAGGATCACCATGTTAAAAATCAGTACCGGAAACAGATGCAGACTCCAGAAGAACGGCACCCCTCGCATAAATCCCATCAGAAGCGGCGGATCTCCGATCGGCGTCAGACAGCCTCCCATGTTGGAAACCATGAAGATAAAGAATACCATAATATGGCTTTTTCTCTTTCTCCAGGAATTCATTTTGATCACCGGACGTACCATCAACATACTGGCACCTGTTGTTCCGATACAGCTGGATAACAGTGTACCAAATGCCAGCAGACAGACATTGACACGCGGAGATCCCGCAAAGTCACCTTCCATGGTAATATTTCCCGATACGCAGAAAAGTCCAAAAAGAAGGACAATAAAAGTAAGATAATCATTTATGATACATTCAAGGACTGTCTCGGCGGCATCGCCTGCCCCGTAGACAACCGCAAACGGAACTACCATAAGTATGATCCACAAAAGTACTACATGCGGCTGGTGTGATTCCCACCACTCTGCCCTGATAAGCGGCATGATCGCGATGCAGAGAAGAAGTCCCGCAAAAGGAATGCAGAGCCAGATCGGCACCTGTGCTGTTGTCTCTTCTCCGGCAGCCCATACACCTGTCGGACAAGCAAGCAGCATCGTCAGCAGCATTCCAAAAAATGTTACTATTTTTTTCAAAACTGTCGCCCCCTCGTTTTAGTTTTTAATCAGTTGCAATTATAACATAAGCACTTCAAAATACAATTGCACTTTCCTTCAATAAATCGACAGCTTTTCTGTATTTCTTTGTGCATTTTTCCTATGTATTGTATTTTTGCCTGTGCATTATTAAAATTGTGACAATATTTTTTTGTTTTTATCCTGTTTTTTATCGTATTTTTGACATTTCATTTATTTTTTGAATAATTCAGGGCATAAAAAAAAGCAGCTTTTTTATTTTGCTGCTTTTTCGAATAATTTTCTCCATAATTTTACGATCTGTCCTACTACCAGA
>CAKRTP010000187.1 GCA_934402155.1 uncultured Blautia sp.
TTACTTATGCCGACGTAGCTTTAAACGGTACAAAGGTCATTTTACATGATTACAGTCCGGAAATCGGGAAAGACCTGACTATTTATTGTTTTCAGCCGCATCCGGGGTATTGTGCATGTATATTGATTCCGAGATGAATATACATTTAGCTTTCACATATGAGGGAGACTTTGGGCTGTACATAAGGTTCCCCATCCCACACTTTCATTCGGATATTTCTCAAACCCAGGCAAGGGCTGGGCACCACGCCTTAAATATGCTTTTACCTTCTCACCCCAGAGAAACGGATCATTTTTCCTGACAATTCCCCATTCCATCATAAGTGCCGCCACTCCAGTGACGAAGGGCGCTGCAAAAGAAGTTCCGGTCACGCCTGAATAACCGCCTCCTGGTACCGGAGCTGTGATATCCACGCCCGGAGCAACAAGATCCGGCTTAAAATACACCAGCTGTTTTCCGCCCCGACCTGAAAAATCTGCAAATGCATTCAGTCTGGCATCGTATGCACCTACTGTAACCACCCTGGCTGCTGTTGAAGGGATTGTCAGTGTTTCTTCCGCTGTCGGGCGATAAAATCCGGTCACCGGGTTCAGGATATTTCCGCCAGGAAGCCACAGATTATAATTCCCTTCTTTGATGCGTCTGCCACGCAGATACAATTTCCAGATTCCACTTGTAAGATAAGTTCCTGCCGGAATAAACTCAAAATAAATCTCCTGTGTCACCTGAAAAGGTCCCGGCTTCCCGTAGTAGATCAATAAATCCGTCTCCCCCGCATGGTATCTCTGCGTGCCAATCTTCTCAGAAAGTTTCGGTAATTTTTCACCGGATGGCGTTTCTATGGAAATCTCAATTTCATCTGCATAGGCTTTCCATAACTGTAAATTTAATGTTGTCTCATAAGGTCCAATACTCATCTCTATCATTTCTGTTTGTCCCTGCCGGAGTTTTCCGGCTGTATGGATCCTGTCATTTCCGTTATTTCCGGTTCCGACACAGATGACAGAACGCCCTACATTCGCCGCATTGCTGATATATGTTTCCAGCAGGGAATCTCCCTGATGTGATCCATAATTATTTCCAAAACTGATATTGACTGCAATCGGCCTTCCCATCTGCGCTGCCTGTCGTACCAGATAATCAATCCCTTCCATCAGTTCCGTTGTGCGTGGAAATGAATTTTTCCGTGCATTTCCCATCTTCACAACCAGAAGATCGCTTTTGTACGCAATGCCACGGTTCACACCATCCGATGCTCTCCCATTTCCCGCCGCGATTCCAAGCACTGCCGTCCCATGTCTGCTGAAATCCCTGGACAGAACAAGACGCCTGCCTTCGGTTTCCCCCAGTGCAAGCGCCTCATCAATTTTATCTTTCGTATATTCAGTTCCTCTTATGTAACCTTCCGGCGGATTTCCTGGTATACTCTGATCCCACAATTTTAAGATCCGGCTGCTGCCATCTTCATTTCGAAAGTCCGGATGAAAATAGTCCACACCAGAATCCACAACCCCAACCAGAATCCCTTCACCTGTCAGTCCATCATTTCCTGCCTGCACAGGCAAAATACAGCTCGCCTCACGTCCTTCAAAAGTCTCAAAATAAAGTCTTTTCGGTTTTTCAATAAATTCAATCTGCTCTCTGTTTGAATATGCATCAATCTCTGATTCCGGCAAAGTCACTACCGCATAACCTCCGAGCAGCGGCACTACCTCGATCCCCACTCCGGCAAGTCCGCTCTCCGGACCGCTGTATTTTACGATCACATCCCACCGTTTGGTCTCAGGATCATATCCCACATTCAGATTCTCTGATTTTTCTCTTTCCTCCGGTGCAGCATTCATAGACAAATTTAACAGATTATCGACTTTCTGATCCGGCATTGCTGTCTCATTTCTGTTTCCGCATTTATTTCAGTATATGCATTTTCTTTCACCCATAATTATTGGATAAAGCAAAATTTTACATAGATTTTTCATTACTCTGCATTCGCATTTTACACTCCCTCTATATAATAAAGATAAATCAAAAAAACAATCACTTTTCATTAAGAAATGAGGGATTACAATGTATAAAACTTTATGGGATCATATCAGAAAACATACAAAGAAACATACTACCGCATCCGTTTTTCTTCCTCTTCTGGTAATCGGATGGACAGCTGCCGGCCTCCTCGCAGGTGCACTGATCTGTCCGTTTCTCCAGAATACCACCACACTTGTCAGAGCAACTGTTATTCTCTGTTCCGGTGGATATGCAGGACTGATCTTTGGATTTTTCGGCGGTATCTTCTATATCTACCGCGGTACTGTAAAAAAATCCACTCCTGCTGTTTCCTTTCTCCAGCCAGAACATAATTAAGAACTGCCATTATAGCAGTTCTTTTTTGTTACTGTTCACTCCGTTCACAGTAACTTGGTCAAAATGCATTCCAAATCACCTTCGGTGATAGCATTTTGCCCCGTATGTCTCGGGATTTTGCCATATTCATGGCAAAACACCTCGCGGGATATTACCTGTGAACAGTTACCTTTTTTTCTGTCTGTTAATGAAAAAAATTATTGACAACCTCCCATGCATTTGTTATAGTAGGTGCAATCTGATTTTAAGAAAACT
>CAKRTP010000188.1 GCA_934402155.1 uncultured Blautia sp.
TCAGCGTCGGGGCTCTTGGATGTCTTGTCTATTATATGAACCGGCCGTCGTATCACAACCTTGACTGTATCAGTATTCCAGCTGTTCTTCTGGCAGTTTATCTGGCGCAGTACGGACTGGATTTTGTAAAAAATAACGGCTGGAAAAATATCGCCCGTATCACTTTTTATGAAGTTATGCGTGGCGGGATAGGGATCATCTGTGTGGCTTCTGTGCTTGCAATGGGAACAGGAACGATCCTGCAGTTTTCACAGAACAGCAAGATCAAGGAAAACTTTCATAATACGGCGGAGTTTGAGGATTTTGCACAGCAGGTTGCAGCCGTTGTGCCTGCAAACACACATGGATTTGGTCTGAATGTAGCTGAGGTTTACAGCATGCTTCACTGGAGTACACAGTGTTTTACCATGGATTTCAGTGATATGGCAGTCCGCCCGGATTCTCTGAAGGAGCTGAAAGAGCAGCTTGAAACAGAGGATGCGCCGGCAGTTTTTACAAATAAATCTTCACTGGGAATCTGGAAAAGAAATGATCCAGAGACCTACCAGTGGTTCTGCGACAATTATAAACTGAACGAAACCTTCCCATTTTATAATGAGGAATTCAGATACTTTACGAAACGATGATAAAGGAGAAAAATATGTTTGAAGAAATGACAGAAAAACAGGCGAGAGAAGAGATTCTCAGACTGACAAAGGAATATTGTGAGAAGTACCACAATCAGAAGAAACCATACGAAAAAGGAGACCGCATCCCGTACGCATCCCGTGTCTATGATTCAGAAGAGATGGTGAATCTTGTGGACAGCTCCCTGGAATTCTGGCTGACAGCCGGACGTTACACAAATGAATTCGAGCATGAATTTGCAAAGTACCTGGGCGTAAGATACTGCTCTCTGGTAAACTCAGGTTCTTCCGCGAATCTTCTTGCGTTTATGACACTGACTTCCCCGCTTCTCAAAGAGCGTCAGATCCTTCCGGGAGATGAGGTTATCACAGTTGCGGCAGGTTTTCCGACAACCGTAGCACCGATCATCCAGTATGGTGCAGTTCCTGTTTTTGTCGATGTGGCGATCCCGCAGTACAACATTGATCCGCAGCTTCTGGAGGATGCATATTCTTCAAAGACAAAGGCAGTCATGCTGGCACACACACTTGGAAATCCGTTTGATCTTAAGGCAGTCAGGGACTTCTGCAAAAAGCATGACCTCTGGCTGGTGGAAGATAACTGCGATGCTCTGGGTTCTGTCTACACCATCGACGGTGAGGAAAAACTGACAGGAACGATCGGTGATATCGGAACTTCCAGTTTCTACCCGCCGCATCATATGACGATGGGTGAGGGTGGTGCTGTTTATACGGACAATCCGCTCCTCAACAAGATCGCAAGATCATTAAGAGACTGGGGAAGAGACTGTATCTGTGCACCGGGACAGGATAACCTGTGCGGACATCGTTTTGACCGCCAGTACGGTGAGCTTCCTGTAGGTTATGACCACAAATATGTCTATTCTCATTTCGGATATAACCTCAAGGCGACAGACATGCAGGCTGCAGTCGGCTGTGCACAGCTCAGGAAATTCCCGTCCTTTGTAGAGAGAAGAATCCACAATTTCAATTATCTGAGAGAGGCACTTAAGGGAACTGAGGACAAGCTGATCCTTCCGACAGCCTGTGAGAACTCCAGACCGAGCTGGTTTGGCTTCCTTATCACCTGTAAGGAGGGTGTTGACAGAAACAAACTTGTTCAGGAGATTGAAGCCAGGGGTGTTCAGACGCGTATGCTGTTTGCAGGAAATCTGACAAAACATCCGTGTTTTGACCAGATGCGTGCAGCTGGTAAGGGCTATCGTATTTCCGGAAGTCTGGAAAATACAGACCGCATCATGAAGGATACCTTCTGGATCGGTGTTTATCCGGGAATGACAGATGAGATGCTTTCTGCAATGGCAGACGCGATCAAAGAAGCTCTGAACTGATTTACAGTAGAATGGAGAAAATATGATTTTAGATGAAAGACTTCGCTGGATGGGCTTCTGGATGCTGGATAAGATGAAGGGCGGAAAGATCAGAGAATATTATGACCAGATCCGCTATGCCTGGAAAGAGGGCAGTTCCATCGAGGAGACGGACAAAAGGATCCGGGATCTGATCGCACATGCAGTCAGAACGACTGATTTCTACAAGGATTATCCGGAAGATATCGCACTGAAAGATCTTCCGGTGGTAAATAAGGATACATTTCGTCAGCAGTATGACCGTTTTATCTCTTCCACATACAAAGACGCACCGGACAACCGGGTGATGTGTACCAGCGGTTCCACGGGAACTCCGCTTCGCATGATCCAGAACAGGGACAAGATCCGGCACAATACTGCAGGCGGTATTTTTCTGGGAGCGGCGGCAGGATATTACATAGGTATGAAGGAAGCTTTTATCCGTGTGTGGGTAAATAATGTCAGAAAAAGTAAATTTCAGCTGCTCCAGGAAAACATGATCATGATGGACAGCTCCCGTATGGATGAGAAGGCACTGGCCGAAATGTTCCGCACGATCGAGAAGAAAAAAGTGAAATGTCTTGT
>CAKRTP010000189.1 GCA_934402155.1 uncultured Blautia sp.
ATCTCATAGGAAACTGACGGATATTTCTTGGCTCTCTCTTCAAGCTTTTCTTTGTATTTTTTCTTCGGAAGTTCTGCATCCTCCTTCGAAATCGCACCTTCAGCTACTGCAAGGATCGTGAAACGTTTGCCCTCCTTGTTGCGCTTATCGATCGCTGAGCACACCTTCTTGATATCATACGGAATCTCCGGGATCAGAATAATGTCTGCACCGCCTGCAATTCCGGCATGAAGAGTAAGACTTCCAACCTTGTGACCCATGATCTCCACAATAAATACACGTCCATGAGAGGTTGCTGTTGTATGAATGCAGTCAATAGCATTTGTGGCGATGTTTACTGCACTCTGAAAGCCAAATGTCATATCTGTACCATAGATATCATTATCAATGGTCTTTGGAAGATGAATGATATTTAATCCTTCTTCTCTTAACAGATTGGCAGTTTTCTGTGTTCCATTTCCTCCAAGGATAACAAGGCAGTCCAGGCAAAGCTTGTAATAAGTCTGCTTCATAGCCTCAACCTTATCAAGACCCTTGTCATCCGGCACGCGCATCATCTTAAACGGCTGACGGGAAGTACCCAGGATAGTTCCGCCTCTTGTCAGAATACCAGAAAAATCTTTTGCGGTAAGCATACGATATTTTCCGTAGATCAGTCCCTTATATCCATCATCAAAACCATAGACTTCCAGGTCATCCACTGTATTGGACAGTGCCTTTACAACACCTCTCATCGTGGCATTTAAAGCCTGGCAGTCACCGCCGCTTGTTAACATACCGATTCTCTTGATCATGATATTTCCTCCTAACTGCATATAATTCTTACTCAAAGTGTAAATTTCGCAGACATTTGCAGGTGAATCCCAAAAATGTCTGCTGTTTACCTGTTTCCGTCCCTGAAATCACCTTGCTGTGAACAGAATGAACGATAACAGCCAATTTTATTTTCTATTATATAATACTTTGCCCCCTCTTGACAAGTATGCAAAAATCGTCTATACTTAAATTCCGCGCAGCCGGGGAGATAGCGGTGCCCTGTACCTGCAATCCGCTACAGCAGGGGTGATGCCAATCTGAGGTTTGTCTCCTGTGGGGCTGCCCTTTATAAGTGGCGTTGACGTTTGGGTCTCACGCAACAGGACTCTGTGAACCGTGTCAGGGCAGGAATGCAGCAGCACTAAGCAGAACCTCTTGTGTGCCGTGAGGGTGCCTGAGCCGAGTTAACTGTAGAGGTAACGTCCATGGGAACATTTCGAAGTGCGGCGCGCGGAAAGAAAGAACTTTCATACTTCGATGACATGATTGTCACCGAAGTATTTTTTTACTTATAAACTCCTATAAAGTATAAAGTAAAAAACCGGAAGCTGCCGTGGACTTCAGATTATCCCACTGCAGCTTCCATTCTTATTACTGACAGATCTCTGCCACTACCTGATTGATCAGTTTACCATCTGCCTTTCCCTTAAGGTCGCCCATAACAGCTTTCATGATCTGACCTTTGTTCTTTGTTGCAAGAACTTCTGCAAATTTTCCCTCAAGATAGCTTCTGATCTCTTCCGCACTCATCTGCTGCGGTGCATATTTTTCGATTACCTCATATCTTGCCTGATATTCCGCACGGAGATCGTCGCGGCTTTCCGGACAGGTATCAAGCTGTTCCTTGACTGTCTTTAATTCTTTGAGGATCACACGGTCAACCAGGGCCTCAGGTATATCCTCACGGCAGCCTTCATCAATAGCAGCTTTTTTGACTGCTGAGATCAGGGCAGAGACTGCATCCTTCGTTGTCTTATCCTTTGCTTTCATTGCTGCGACCATGTCTTTTCTTAATGCTTCTACTGTCATTTTCATTTCCTCCTCGTTTATTACATGATATAGACCGTCATCCGGCACACTGCCCCGACAATCGTTCTTCATCTATTATCATAGCACGATTTTTCCAAAAAACAAGTTCTGCTCTTCCGTCTGCTGTTAGCTCCGTTCACAGCAGCCTACTGCATTTTCTGTGCTTCCTGTTTTGCAAGCATCCTGCGCTGTTTTTTCTTTTCACGAAGTTCCTTGAAAAAATCAGACAGCATGACTGAACATTCTTCCTGAAGAACCCCTCTGGTGATCTTTACTTTATGATTAAATCCATCCACTTCCAGAAGATTCAGAACAGATCCTGCACATCCTGCCTTGGGATTCATACTTCCGATCACTACCTCATCGATCCTGGACTGTACAAGTGCCCCCGCACACATCTGGCATGGTTCAAGAGTCACATACATGGTACATCCCTCCAGACGCCAGTCACCAAGCTTCCTGCTTGCCTTGCGGATCGCATTGAGCTCGGCATGAGACAAGGTATTCTTGTCCGTATTTCGCCTGTTATACCCCCTCGCGATGATCTTTCCTTCAGATACGATCACGCAGCCGATCGGAACCTCCTCCAGCGCCCTCGCCTTCTTCGCCTGGCGAATCGCTTCTTTCATAAATTTTTCCTGCTCTGTCAATCATCTTCACCCTTTTTCTGTAGTTACTGT
>CAKRTP010000190.1 GCA_934402155.1 uncultured Blautia sp.
GCGGTGATCATGATGATCAGTGGAAACCATGACAGTGCACCGAGAGTGGATTGTTTCCGAAAGGTGCTTTCCAGGCAGAAAGTATATATGATCGGACAACCGCCGCGAACAGAGAATGAGCATATAGAAAAAGTCACGTTGAATGATGAATATGGAAAAGTGAATTTTTATCTGCTTCCTTTTGTGAAGCCGTCTATGGTGAAGCAGGTGGTGGGAACAGATGAGAATGGAAATAATCTTTCTTATAATGAAACACTGCACAGACTGATTGGGCGGGAAAATATCAATCAGGATGAAAGAAATGTATTTGTCAGTCATCAGTTTTATCTGCCGGTCGGAAAGAAAGCAGAAGAAATAGAACGTATGGATTCAGAGATCCGTACAGTTGGAAATATTGATGAGGTATGTGCAGATGTACTGGAGATTTTTGATTATGCGGCACTGGGGCATATCCATAAACCAATGAAGCTTGGGAATGAAAACTGGCGTTATTGCGGAACCCCTCTTGCCTGTTCGGTGAGTGAGGCGCAGCAGCAAAAAGGTGTTATCATGGCAGAAATGGGAGAGAAAGGAACTATCAGAACGACTATCCTGCCTTTGAAACCACTGCATCAGGTGAAAGTGATAAGAGGCAGATTAGAGGAGGTGCTGACAGAAAAAAGTCTGGATTATGTAACTGTGATCCTGACAGATAAGGTAGATCTTGATGTGATGGATATGCAGGAACGTATTCGTCTGGCATTTCCGAACCTGCTGGAAATACGAAGAGAAAATCAGAGAAAAGCAGATTATACAAGAGCATTAAAATCAGAAACCCTGCTGAATCCATATGAATTGTGCTGTTCATTTCTGAAAAATATAGATGAGAAGGAAAAAGAGATCTTGCAGGATGTGATTCATACAGTTCAGGGGGTGAAATAGATGAAACCTTTGAGATTGAAAATGCAGGCGTTTGGTTCATATGGTAAAGAAACAGTGGTCGATTTTGAGAAAGTGAATCAGAATCTGTTTCTGATCACAGGGGATACAGGAGCGGGGAAGACAACGATTTTTGATGCGATCGTGTTTGCGTTATATGGAGAGGCAAGTTCCTCGTCAAACAAAAAAGAAGGAGTTGTTCTGCAGAGCCAGTATGTTGATTTTGCACAGGAACCTTTTGTGGAGCTGACTTTTGCAGAGGGAAGAGATGAGGCACGGGAAATTTATACTGTACGGCGTATTCCGAGACACCTGAAGACGATCACCCGAGGTGCGGCAAAGGGAAAACAGAGAGAAGTAACGGGATCTGTAAGTCTTATCATGCCAGATGGAACAGAATATCCGTCCAAAGAAACAGACAGGAAACTGCAGGAGATCACGGGGCTTACAAAAGGTCAGTTTATGCAGGTTGCAATGATCGCACAGGGTGAATTCATGGATCTTCTGAGAGCGAAGTCAGATGACAAAAAAGTGATATTCCGGAAGCTTTTTAACACGGAAATGTATCAGGAGATCGTGAATGAACTTGGCAGCAGGAAGCGTGCAAAAGAAAAAGAGATAGCGATTCTGAGGACGCAGTGTCAGAATGAGGCCGGCAGAGTGCGTATACCAGAGAGGTATGAGGCAGAGGAACTTGAAAGACTGAAAGAACAACTTGAAACAGGGGAAATGACACCTCTTGCAGATTTTTTGCAGGAGATGGAAAAACTGTGCGGCTGGCTGAAGGAACATACGCTTGCCGCAGAAAAGGAATATCGAAGTGCCGGAGGAAACAGAGATAAAAAGAGAGAAGCATATACCAGAGCGGAGGAACTTCTGAAATGGTTTGAACAGTTGGAAAGTGCAGAACAGAGACTCAGGGAATGTGCATTTGAACAGGAAAAGATGGAAGAGACAGAATTACTGATCCGTCGTATCAGAGATGCATATGAGATCAGGGAGAATAATATTCTGAGGGAAGATGCCCGGAGACATCTGCTGGAACTGGAGGATGCCTTGCAGAGTCAGGAAAAGAGACTTCCTGTGTTGAAAGAGGTACGGAAAAAAGCAGAGGATACAGAAAAACAGTCAAAACAGGTTCGAGATCAGGAACTGCAGAATTATAGCAAAATATCGGAAAAAGTGCAGAAGGCACTGGAACTTTTGGGGCAGATAGAAACACTTCAGAAACAGTCGGAAACAGACAGGGAGAAGAGTACCGCAGCAGCCGAAAATACGAGAGAGATACGCGAGGCGCAGGAAAAGCTGGAGAAGCAGGAAATAATATGGAAAGCACAAAGTGAAGAATTAGCTGAAGTGGATAAGAAACTGATTCAGGCGGAAAATAGGAAGCAGGAGGCTGATGCGGTTTTTCAGGAGATCCAGGAGGTGAGGCTGCTTGGAGAGAAGGCGGAGCAGTGTCGCCAAAAGGCTGTAAAGAGCAGAGAAAATTATGGAAAAATAACCAGAAGTTATACAGAAGCCCATGCTGAACATGAAGAACTGAGAAGGATTTTTCTGAATGCACAGGCTGGTTTTCTTGCGTCAGAGTTAAAA
>CAKRTP010000191.1 GCA_934402155.1 uncultured Blautia sp.
AAGCCCATGCTGAACATGAAGAACTGAGAAGGATTTTTCTGAATGCACAGGCTGGTTTTCTTGCGTCAGAGTTAAAATCAGGAAAACCGTGTCCTGTATGCGGTTCGAAGGAACATCCGAGGCCATGCAAAAAAAGTGTGGATCATGTGGATATTTCTGAAGAAAAACTGCAGAATATGCAGATGAATGTGGATAAGCTTCGCGAAAAACAGGAGATATGTGCAGGAGAAGCCGCAGCTGCCAAAGCAGAGTATGAGACGCGAAAAGCTAATTATATTGCCGGTGTATGGAAACTTCAGGAACGTCTGCACAGAAGCATTTCGTCAGTGACAGAACAGTCAAGCGTTACAGAAATGAGTGGTGTTCTGGAACAGTGGAAACAGCAGACAGATAAGGAACTGATAAAATTACAGACGGATTCCGCCTTTTTGGCAAAAATCCGTGAGGAACTTCAGAATATGGATGAGCAGAAGAAGCAGATACAGCAAAGACTGAATCAATGTATAGAGGAAGAAAAAACAGCGGCAGAAAAACTGGCAGGCAGTGAAGCTGCACTGGAGAATGCCAGAAAATCTGCGGAATTCCAGTCAGAAGAAGAGGCCAGGTCAGCATTGCTTTCTGCAGAGGTCAGACGAAAGAGTACAGAAGAAACATATCAGAGAGTTTCAAAGGAAGCAGGGGATGCTCAGAATGCACAAAAGCAGGCGGAAACGCTGATCAGGCGTTATCAGCAGGAGATACCGGATCAGAGGAAATGTGTGAATGAACGAGACTCTTCTTATATGAAAATCATGAAAATCAAGCAGATGAGTGAAAAGGAATGGATTGAACTTATGGGAAGCTACAGTCGTGACGCTGCAGAAGATTTTCAGAAAAGGATCAATGCCTACAATGAAAAAAAAGCCGCAGCGCAGGCTGAAAAAGCGTCTGCACAGAAGGCAGCAGGTAGATATGATCGACCGGTTCTGGAAGATCTTCACAGAGAAAAAGAGGAAGCGGAGGCTGCATATCTGAAAGCAGAACAAATTTATAACCAGCTGCGGATGGATGAAAAAGATAACAGAGAAATTTTTTCTGCATTATCGTCCAGATTGAAAGAACGGAAATCGGTGATAGAAGAACATGCCAGAATTGATGCACTTTACCGTATGGCCTCAGGTAATGTGAGCGGGGCACGAATGGATCTTGAGACGTATGTTCAGAGATACTATCTTGAGAGAATTCTTTATGCGGCGAATCAGCATTTTCAGGAGATGTCAGCGGGGCAGTTTGAGCTTAGAATGTATGATATTGAAAAAGCTGGCGAAGGTAAAAACAGAGGACTGGATCTGATGGTATATTCTACAGTTACAGGGAAAGAGCGGGAAGTCAGGACACTTTCCGGAGGTGAGTCTTTTATGGCGGCATTATCACTTGCTCTTGGAATGTCAGATCAGATCCAGGAGAATTCAGCTGCAATCAATCTGGATATGATGTTTATAGATGAGGGATTTGGATCACTTGATGAACATTCGCGTAATCAGTCGGTAAAGGTTCTTCAGGAAATGGCAGAAGGTTCAAGACTGATCGGGATTATTTCTCATGTGTCAGAATTGAAACAGGAAATAGAGGATCAGCTTATTGTGAACAAAGATGAAAATGGAAGTCATGTAAAATGGCAGATCAGTTAAGGAAGAAAGAATGACAGAAAATACATTGGAAAAACTGGCACAGCTTCTGGAACAGGATCAGTTTGAACTGCTTTTTCCGGAAAAAACAGAGCAGGAGTGTTACAGAGCCGGGAACTGTCCGGGAAAAGGGCAGAATATACGTCTGGTATATTTGATGAATGATGCAGTGGAAAGCTTTCTTGTTTTTTGCGATGCGCGAATGACAGGAGAATATCATGCAGACTATGAGGGGGAACTGGAAGCATCTTTAAACAAACAGGGAGAAGAATTTGTGCTTGTGGTAAAACAGGGGGATACAGTAGTAACTCTGTTTTTTGAAAAACTGGAACTGGAAGTTCGTCTGTATGAATATGCGTACACGGGACATTTCTGGTTAGAAGGATATGAATATCTGCGTCAGCTGGAATACAGGCTTGCAATCCTGAGAGACAAATATGATTATCTGGGATCAGAATATTGTACGGAAGAAGAAAAAAAGCTTGCGCTGCTTACAGAATTTCCTCCATTAAATTACTGCTGTTATCCGGCGGTTCCGGAGAAATATATTGTTCCGCGCGAAGATCCATGGAATCCATCGGGCAGAGCCATTTGTTATATGGAAGAACTGGCGGCAGAGTGTGGAGATGTTTCTTTTATAAAACTGCTCAGTATATATAGAAAGCATCCGTCAAAGTTCTGGGCGAAGAGACTTGCAGTCATGCTGCATCGGACGAAACACCGGGATATTGTAGAACTTTTGACAGAACGACTTCGGCAGGCATCTGCTGATTATCCAAGACGATTTTTTGGGGAGAA
>CAKRTP010000192.1 GCA_934402155.1 uncultured Blautia sp.
TTCTCCCCAAAAAATCGTCTTGGATAATCAGCAGATGCCTGCCGAAGTCGTTCTGTCAAAAGTTCTACAATATCCCGATGTTTCGTCCGGTGCAGCATGACTGCAAGTCTCTTCGCCCAGAACTTTGACGGATGCTTTCTATATACACTGAGCAGTTTTATAAAAAAAACATCTCCACACTCTGCCGCCAATTCTTCCATATAGCAAATGGCTCTGCCCGATGGATTCCATGGATCTTCACGCGGAACAATATATTTCTCCGGAACCGCCGGATAACAGCAGTAATTTAATGGAGGAAATTCCGTAAGCACTGAAAGCTTTTTTTCTTCTTCCGTACAATATTCCGATCCCAGATAATCATATTTGTCTCTCAGGATTGCAAGCCTGTATTCCAGCTGGCGCAGATATTCATATCCCTTCAACCAGAAATGTCCCGTGTACGCATATTCATACAGATGAACTTCCAGTTCCAGTTTTTCAAAAAACAGAGTGACTACTGTATCCCCCTGTTTTACCACAAGCACAAATTCTTCTCCCTGTTTGTTCAAAGACGCTTCCAGTTCTCCCTCATAGTCTGCATGATATTCTCCTGTCATTCGCGCATCGCAAAAAACAAGAAAGCTTTCCACTGCATCATTCATCAAATATACCAGACGTATATTCTGCCCTTTTCCCGGACAGTTCCCGGCTCTGTAACACTCCTGCTCTGTTTTTTCCGGAAAAAGCAGTTCAAACTGATCCTGTTCCAGAAGCTGTGCCAGTTTTTCCAATGTATTTTCTGTCATTCTTTCTTCCTTAACTGATCTGCCATTTTACATGACTTCCATTTTCATCTTTGTTCACAATAAGCTGATCCTCTATTTCCTGTTTCAATTCTGACACATGAGAAATAATCCCGATCAGTCTTGAACCTTCTGCCATTTCCTGAAGAACCTTTACCGACTGATTACGCGAATGTTCATCAAGTGATCCAAATCCCTCATCTATAAACATCATATCCAGATT
Source organism: uncultured Blautia sp. (assembly GCA_934402155.1). Taxonomy (GTDB): domain Bacteria; phylum Bacillota; class Clostridia; order Lachnospirales; family Lachnospiraceae; genus Blautia_A. The sequence continues at coordinate 1,006 of CAKRTP010000192.1, forward strand.
GATTGCAGCTGAATTCTCCTGGATCTGATCTGACATTCCAAGAGCAAGTGATAATGCCGCCATAAAAGACTCACCTCCGGAAAGTGTCCTGACTTCCCGCTCTTTCCCTGTAACTGTAGAATATACCATCAGATCCAGTCCTCTGTTTTTACCTTCGCCAGCTTTTTCAATATCATACATTCTAAGCTCAAACTGCCCCGCTGACATCTCCTGAAAATGCTGATTCGCCGCATAAAGAATTCTCTCAAGATAGTATCTCTGAACATACGTCTCAAGATCCATTCGTGCCCCGCTCACATTACCTGAGGCCATACGGTAAAGTGCATCAATTCTGGCATGTTCTTCTATCACCGATTTCCGTTCTTTCAATCTGGACGATAATGCAGAAAAAATTTCTCTGTTATCTTTTTCATCCATCCGCAGCTGGTTATAAATTTGTTCTGCTTTCAGATATGCAGCCTCCGCTTCCTCTTTTTCTCTGTGAAGATCTTCCAGAACCGGTCGATCATATCTACCTGCTGCCTTCTGTGCAGACGCTTTTTCAGCCTGCGCTGCGGCTTTTTTTTCATTGTAGGCATTGATCCTTTTCTGAAAATCTTCTGCAGCGTCACGACTGTAGCTTCCCATAAGTTCAATCCATTCCTTTTCACTCATCTGCTTGATTTTCATGATTTTCATATAAGAAGAGTCTCGTTCATTCACACATTTCCTCTGATCCGGTATCTCCTGCTGATAACGCCTGATCAGCGTTTCCGCCTGCTTTTGTGCATTCTGAGCATCCCCTGCTTCCTTTGAAACTCTCTGATATGTTTCTTCTGTACTCTTTCGTCTGACCTCTGCAGAAAGCAATGCTGACCTGGCCTCTTCTTCTGACTGGAATTCCGCAGATTTTCTGGCATTCTCCAGTGCAGCTTCACTGCCTGCCAGTTTTTCTGCCGCTGTTTTTTCTTCCTCTATACATTGATTCAGTCTTTGCTGTATCTGCTTCTTCTGCTCATCCATATTCTGAAGTTCCTCACGGATTTTTGCCAGAAAGGCGGAATCCGTCTGTAATTTTATCAGTTCCTTATCTGTCTGCTGTTTCCATTGTTCCAGAACACCACTCATTTCTGTAACGCTTGACTGTTCTGTCACTGACGAAATACTTCTGTGCAGACGTTCCTGAAGTTTCCGTACACCGGCAATATAATTAGCTTTTCGCGTCTCATACTCTGCTTTGGCTGCTGCGGCTTCTCCTGCAGATATCTCCTGTTTTTCGCGAAGCTTATCCACATTCATCTGCATATTCTGCAGTTTTTCTTCAGAGATATCCACATGATCCACACTTTTTTTGCATGGCTGCGGATGTTCCTTCGAACCGCATACAGGACACGGTTTTCCTGGTTTTAACTCTGACGCAAGAAAACCAGCCTGTGCATTCAGAAAAATCCTTCTCAGTTCTTCATGTTCAGCATGGGCTT
>CAKRTP010000193.1 GCA_934402155.1 uncultured Blautia sp.
GGCTGAAAAGTCTCTGTATTCGGGGAGATTTCCACAAGCTGACCGTCATAATTGCGTACATATGCACCATATTCCAGAAAGTACGGTGCAAAAACAATCACTTCTTCTCCAGGATTCAGGATCGTCTTGAGAATCACATTCAGACCACTGGCTGCACCAACAGTCATGATCAGATTATGTGCAGAAAAACTGGTGCCAAAACGACGGTTCAGAGACTGTGCGATCGTTTCTCTGACATCCTCAAATCCGGCATTGCTCATATAACCGTGAAGAACCGTCGGTTCTTCATTGTTTGCAAGATCAATGATCGCTTCTCTCACGCAGTCCGGTGCCGGAACGCTCGGGTTTCCCAAGCTGAAATCATATACCTTATCCGCGCCGTACTTTGCACGAAGACGATTTCCCTCCTCAAACATCATACGGATTGCTGAGTTATTCTGTACAAAAGGTTTCATTTTTTCTGCTATCATAATACTGCCTCCTCGTATTTCTGCTGATTACTTTTTATTTTTTCTGCTGTGACCAAATGCGATCCATCCGGTCAGAGCAAGCATTGCAATACCTATAACCATCCATGGAATCAGATAGGAAAGTCCTTTTGGCTGGAACATATCATAGTACCCTTTCAGATAAATGACTGCAACAACAGCCGGAATTACCCACAGCATATAATTTCTGATGAATGTCGGAAATTTCAATCCGGAACCTGTATTGGCCTCTTTAATAAAATTCTCCCATCCCCAGCCTTTCCTGGATGCACAGAAGATCACAAAGATCACAGATCCCAGCGGCAGGATATTATTGGAAATAATAAAATCCTCCAGATCCATGATGTTTGTTCCTTCACCAAGAATCTGGATTCCGGACCATGAGCCAAATCCAAGGATTGCCGGCATGGACAGAACGATAATCAGAACAATATTTACAAGAACCGCCTTATTTCGCTTCCAGCCCCACAGATCCATCGCAAAAGAAAGAATATTCTCAAACACTGCAATAACTGTGGACAATGCTGCAAATGACATAAATAAGAAGAACAATGTTCCCCAGAGTCTTCCTCCTGCCATCTGATTAAAGACATTCGGCAAAGTGATAAATACCAGTCCCGGACCTGCTCCCGGCTCTACGTTAAAAGCAAAACATGCCGGAATAATGATCAGACCTGCCATCAGGGCAACAAAGGTATCCAGAATCAGTATATTGACACTTTCCCCTGCAAGCGTCTGTTCTTTTCCCATGTAGCTTCCAAAGATTTCCATAGCTCCGATACCAATGCTCAATGTAAAGAATGCCTGTGAAAGTGCTCCGAAAATCACGTTTCCAAGACCAGCTTCACGAATGTTATCAATATTTGGCACCAGATAGAACTTAACGCCCTCCATCGCACCGTCCAGTGTCACAGAATGAACAGCCAGCACAACGATCAGTGCCAGAAGACAGATCATCATGACCTTGGTAATACGCTCAATTCCATTCTTAAGTCCCAGAGAACAGACGCCAAACGCAAGCAGAACTGCCACGATCATCCAGCCCGTCATAGTTCCTGTGGAAGTCATCAGATCCGAGAAAAAAACGCTTACCTCATCAGAAGACGCACCGCTCAACTTACCGGATGCCATAACATAACAATAGTACATCATCCAGCCTGCCACCATCGTATAAAACATCATCAGCATATAATTGCCGATCATTCCCATATAACTGTATTTATGAAAATTAGAACCCTCAGGTTCCAGTTTATGGAATGCTCTCGCCGTACTCAGTCTGCTGCTGCGCCCTACTGCAAATTCACTCACAAGGATCGGCAGCCCAAGCAGCACAAGAAAAACAAGATAAATAAGGATAAATGCAGCACCGCCATACTTACCTGTCATATACGGAAATTTCCATACATTTCCAAGACCTACCGCGCATCCGGCTGAAACCAGAATGAAACCAAGCCTTGAACCAAATGTTTCTCTTTCCTTCAAAAATTTTTCCTCCTTTATTTTAATGAACCTTTTTATTATAGCACAAGGACAGTTCTATGTGAACTGTCCTTGTGTGATACCATTCATTCATATCTATCTTTCTTTTATTATTTTGTACTCTTTTTCAATACCCGAAATTAATGTTTCCATTGTATACTCCAGGATCTCATTCCCGTACGCTTCAGATGATTCTCTAACCGGATGACGACCTGCGATTCCAATAAGATTACTCTCATCTTCTTTTACCTGTCCAAAATCGACCAGTTCCGGCCGCACAGCCATTACAATAGAGGTCTCATTCGCTCCGGCATGATCATTCTGATATTTCAGTCTCTCATCTTCTGCAAATGTCCATGCTGTCAAAATGCATAAACCATATTTTTCTTCTGCTTCTCTCTTTAGTTCCTGAAATGCATTTG
>CAKRTP010000194.1 GCA_934402155.1 uncultured Blautia sp.
TGTTGCTCTGCTGAAACAATGATTATGATTTCTCATGCTGCTACACTCTTAAAACGCCTATGAACACAGGCTCTTACTTAAACAGCACCTATTCCAAGGTAACCGCCGAGCGGGAATCAGCAGACAACAACCTTGCAAAACGCATTACAGCCTTAGAAGATACCCTTGGTGATTTATCCACAGCCCTGTCTGCAATGGTGGAGGTGTAACATGGCGGTGACAATTACAGAGCAGCTGACAAAACTAAACCAACTGCGGCAGCAGCTTGCAGCAAATCTGACCACAAAGGGCGTGACGGCAACAGCCACAGAAAAATTTAATACACTCGTGCCGAAAGTTTTGGAGATTTCCAGTGGCGAATCCCCGACCACAACCGTGTTATATGACGCAACCCATCGTGACAATGTATCTTTGCTTTACAGCGGTACGATTTATAGCGTGGCGGACTTCACCGCCCTGCATGCAGATTTTTGCAGTGCGAAGAACAACTACGCTCTGAACTATGGAACAACCGTTTTTGGATGGGATTTGCAGGTATACACCTGTTGCACGCTGCCGATCAGCGTGACAGCATCCACGCAAATTGCAATCCGCTTTCTTTCTGGAAGTACGGAGGTCGGCGTTTTACGCTTGGTACAATCTGATACCGGAACGGCTGCGGACATTCTCGCAAAGGCACAAACAGAGGGCAGTTATACAGATTTGCCCTTGCAGTGGCTCTATAGTGCGGACTATATCACAACGCTGACTCCCTGCGAGGGCGTAACGGCAGGCACTTATTATTTGGTGTGGGTCGGTCGGAGCAATAACAGTCACCCGCTGATTCAGTCAATTTCGTTACTTTAAGGAGATGATACAGTGAATATTATTGAAGCCGTAGAATCATTGAAACAGGGAAAAGCCATCCAAAGAACAGGCTGGGGCAACGCAAAAATTCAGGCGGTGCAGCTGGAAAATGGACAGTATCAAATTTTCGCATCCGGCGACTTGACACCGGAGATGCTCGTTTTGCTTTCTGGTGATTATGATGTGAAAGAAGAGAAAGAAACGAATGATGTGAAAGAAACGGAGGAAGCAGTGTGATTCGAGAGATTATCACCATTGCGATTTCTGTGTTGTCTGCAACGGGTATTCTGGGCATTGGTACAAGGTCGATTTTAAACCGCATGCAAAAGCAGGATGCCAGACAAAAGGCTTTGGAATACGGTGTGCAAGCCCTGCTCCGTGACCGAATGTTGCACTGCTATAACAAGTACATTGATGCTGGATTCGCACCCATCTATGCAAAAGAAAACTACGAGAATATGTATCGGCAGTATCATGAACTGGGCGGCAATGGTGTGATGACGCACTTGCACGAAGAGTTCATGGCACTACCAACCGAGAAAGGAGCATAACATGAGAAACTGGAAACTTTGGGCAAAGGCTGCGGCAGTCAGAGCCGTGAAAACCATGGCACAGACCGCCGTAGCAACGATTGGCGTAGCTGCTGTGATGCAAGATGTGAACTGGATCGCCGTGGGCAGTGCGGCTCTGCTGGCTGGGGTGTTGTCTGTTTTGACCAGCGTTGCTGGATTGCCAGAAGCAGAATAAAGAAAACCGCCCAGCAGCGGAAAAGCTGCCGGACGGCATCGGGTTATTCGGTTTCGCTCTGTTCTGGGTTATCTCTGCAAAGTTCATCCAGCGTGACACCCAAGGCATCAGCAAGCTTGATGGCGTTTGCAACTGTACATTGATTCCGTTTTTCAATGTTTTCAATTGTGCGAATCGGTACATCTGCCGAAGCGGACAACTTCGGCACAGAATACCCTTTTTCTTTTCTGATTTTTCTTAGATTCATTTTACCACATCCGTTACAATGGAAGAAATCAGGTAAAACAGAAAGAACAAAAGTCCCATAATTTCAACCACTTTAAAAATAATTTTCGCTGTATCACGCATTGACATTTATGAGAAGCCATGTTATAATATAACCGTAAAGCGGAGAAGGCTTTCGCCCTCCCCGGCTTTACAGCCGTTCAGCATTTAGCTGAAAATCACATCAATCAGAATCTTCACCCATCCGACAATGGAAATGATTTTGATTGTGAGCTTCTCGACTGTGTCCAGCAGTTTGAGAAGCTCTTTTTTATTTGGCATTCTCATGTTTTTCACCCCCTTTCCATGATTCTATTATACCACACATTTTGGTGGTTGTCAAGTGTTTTTTCAAATTTTTCTAAAAATATTTTTTGTGAAAGGATGATATTATGTCAATCAATCATTATGATTATAACGATAGTACCCAGCTTTCCCCACATTTCAACGTCAGGGAATTTCGGTGCAGTTGTGGTGGCAACCATGAAACTTTGATTGCATCTGAATTGGTCGATAAGCTGGAAGCCCTCTA
>CAKRTP010000195.1 GCA_934402155.1 uncultured Blautia sp.
GTTTCATACATAGGTACAAACTGCATTTTGTTTTTTGCAAGTTCATGCAGGAAGTTTTCTTTCTGCTGACTGAATATATAGACAAAGCCGATATCATCCAGATAGTCCCGCACACGTTCCATAACGCTTCGCACGCCTGCTGTGGTCACCTGAAAGTGATAGTTTTTTTCATAGGTCTGGTTATAAAAATCCACAAACTGATTTGCAAGCCAGGAACTGGGATTCATCGAAATACGAATCCACCTGGTCATTCCTCTGGCAGCCATGTTTTCCAGTACATCCATCTCATTTATGATCTTGCAGGCATAATGATAGACCTTCTTTCCCTGCACAGTCAGACGGATTCCTCTTGGAAGCCGTTCAAAAAGCTGGATTCCCAGGGCATCTTCCAGTGCCTTGATCACCTTGCTCACACTTGGCTGTGTAGAGTAGAGGATTTTTGCCGCATCACTGAATGATCCTGTCTGTGCACATGCCACAAAATATTGTAATTGTTTTAAATCCATGTAATTCTCCGCATCTGATTCTGTTATTTGATGGTACGCAGCATAAACAGAGGGGTCGGATTATAGAAAGCATCTTTTTCCAGATAAATCCTGCTGCTGATCCCCAGATCCACTCTGAACTCTTTCAGTTCCATAGCTCCCAGCGTTTCCAGATCCCAGGCCGGACGGCTGTAGGAACTGATCGGAAGCTGACGCTTCAGCTCCTCACACTCACGCATCATATCATCGCCAAGCATATTGTGTGCATGATTTTCCGGAAGATCTTCTACATTTGAAAAATCTGTGAGCCCGTAGTTCGCATCAAAGTTCAGCAGTATACCGCCCTTTTTGAGTACTCGGATCCATTCCCGGTAAGCATGACATACATGCGGCAGTGTCCAGGTCAGGTTTCGCGAAATGATCATATCAAAAGTCTCATCCGGAAACTCCGGATTTTCTGCGTCCATAACAATGAATTCACAGTCTGCACTCTCCTCCTCAGCAAGAATACGGGCATTTTTGATCATATCCGGCGTCAGGTCGATTCCCGTAACCTGATGACCCGCCTTTGCCAGAAGGATCGAGAAAAATCCGGCCCCGCATCCAACATCAAGAATCCTGAGATTTCTGCCTTCCGGCATCTGTGCACTGATTTCTTTCATCCAGCGTTCTGCCATCGTGCTGTGAAGTTCCTGTCTTCTCTGTTCCATAAAACTGTCACTTCGTTTTTCCCAGTAATTTACGATCCGCTCTTTACGCTCATCGTAATGACTGACGATCCTTCCATAAGTAACCATAGGACCATTTCCAAGAACCTGCAGCGTTCCTGTCTGATAAAGAAGAACACCGTCAAATTCTGCGATGCTGACTTCCTTTACTTTTCCTTCATAGTCACGGACTTCTCCGAGGATATCCCCCTCCTGGATCATATCACCGACTTTTTTGAACGGATACCAGAGACCATCTTCCTCTGCATCCTGATAACGGACATCTGCCACATCCAGAGGATAATAGGTTCTGAAATCCTTGATTCCCTTATATAGTCCCATATGACACAGGATATTGCGAACATCTCTTCTGGTGGAACGGACTTCTTCATAATTCCAGTCACCCATTCCCCCCCGCTCGATCAGAATACTTGGAATTCCCTGGGAGGCAGCATAGTTATAAGAACCGCCGGATGCCACATTTGATTTTACCATATATGGGACATCAACCTGTTCTGCCATTTTTCTGGATGTTTTTACTGTTTCCTCTGAAGCAGCCCCGGCATAATAAACATACGGTGTCAGCTTCTCATAATCGTCTCCGCTGTGAAGATCAATATAATAATCAGCCACCGGCTGCAGTTCCTGAGACACTGCCCAGGCCAGACGTTCCATCTCTGTTCCTTCCGGATTTCCCGGAAATTCGCGGTTAAGGTTCCTTCCGTCAGTCAGTCCCATACTTCCATTACGATGTTCAAATGCAGGACGATTCATAACCTTTACGATGATGATCGTGCCAGTCACCTTTTCAATCTTGAGTTTCTGGGACAATTCGATCGCTGCCTGGATTCCCACATACTCTCCGGCATGTACACCTGCAGTGATAAGCATGGTCTTTCCCTCGGCATGTCCATGCAGAACCGTTGCCGGAAGCCTGATTTCTCCATCTGCAAGCTCCAGTTCCCCGTTCCATTTCTCACCAGGCTCTGCTGTTATATTTTTGAAATTAAAAGCATCTCTCTTTCTTCCGGTAAGAAGAAAGATCGGAGAAGTGCTGTTGTTAATGATCTCTTCTTCTGTCCATACTTCTTTCCAGACATTTTCATCACAGGAAACATCCAGAAATCCGGTTTTTGTCATGGTTTCCAGATCCCACTTCGGACGTTCCAGACG
>CAKRTP010000196.1 GCA_934402155.1 uncultured Blautia sp.
GAGGGAATCCGCGATCCGATCAAGGCCTATGAATATATGAACAAATTTTATATAGAAGAAGGAAATAAACGTGTCAGTGTCCTGAAATATTATGATGCAGTTTCCGTACCGGGATATGTGACAAGAATCCTTCCTGCAAAGACAGATCAGAAAGAAAATAAGATTTATTATGAGTTTGTGGATTTCTATGCGCTCTCTCAGATCAATTATATCTGGTTTTCAAAGCTCGGAAGCTTTGCAAAGCTTCAGGAGGCAGTAGGAAAAGGGCCAAAAGAACTCTGGTCAGACGATGACAAGCTGAATTTCAGCTCCGTTTATTCCCGCTTTGCAGCTGAATTTGAAGCGGCAGGAGGAAAGAAACTCTCCATCACTACCGGGGATGCGTTCCTGGCTTTTGTGGCAGTCTATGGATATGAAACACTCTGTGAGAAGACGGTGAGTGAGCTCAAGACACTGGTAGAAAAGAGCTGGGAAGAGTTTAAACTTCTTGAACATGACAATGAGATCGAACTGAAAATGGATCCGAATACGGAGAAAAAACCGCTCCTGAACAGGCTGCTCCCATTAAGTGCACCGAAGCTCAAGATAGCTTTTCTCTATGCGAAGACACCGGGAACATCCGCGTGGACATATGCACATGAACTGGGAAGGCTTCATCTGGAGCAGACTTTCCCGGAAGAAGTTACGACAATGTGTTATGAAAATCTGACACCGGAACTTGCAGAAAAAGCACTCTCTGATGCGATCCAGAAGGGCTGTAATCTCATTTTTACGACGACACCGGAATTTGTCAAAGCCAGCGTACAGGCCGCAATCGCAAATCCTGAGATAAGGATCGTGAATTGTTCACTGAACACCTCGCACCGTTATATCCGTACCTACTATGCGCGAATGCATGAGGCAAAATTCCTGATGGGAGCGATCGCCGGAGCAATGGCAGAGAATGGGCAGCTTGCCTATATCGCAGACTATCCGATCTTTGGTACGATCGCAAACATCAATGCGTTTGCACTGGGAGCCAAGATGGTGAATCCAAGAGCCAAAGTCTATCTGGAATGGTCCACACTTAAGGACGTGGATCTGGGACGTGTCATGGAAGATATCCGGAAAAAGGGTGTGACAGTAGTGTCTGGTAAGGACATGGTGATCCCGGAGGAGACTTCCAGATACTTTGGACTGTATCATCTGGAAAACGGGGAACCACACAATATCGCAATGCCTCTGTGGCACTGGGGTAAATTCTACGAACAGCTGATCCGCACGATCATGGATGGAACCTGGAAATATGATGACAATGACGGCATAAAAGCCATCAATTACTGGTGGGGACTTTCTGCGGGCGTGGTAGATGTCATTCACTCTCAGAACCTGCCGATCGGAACAAGAAGACTGGTACAGCTTCTGAAGGACAACATAACCAGAGGAGAGTTTAATCCGTTCTCCGGAATCCTGTATTCACAGGAGGGAATGGTTCAGTCGGATCCGGACAGGACGCTGTCTCCGGAGGAGATCATCAGGATGGACTGGCTGGCAGAGAATGTCATCGGTTCAATCCCGGCGCAGAAAGAATTAACAGAACAGGCCAAACCGGTAACACAGCAGTCTGGTCTTGAGAATTAGAAGGGATATGCAATAAATGAAAATACTTGCCATAGCAGATGAAGAATCCAAGTATCTGTGGGACTACTTCGAAAAAAGCAAACTGGAGGGAATTGACCTTATCATTTCCTGTGGAGATCTGGATCCACGTTATCTGTCCTTTCTTGCTACATTTACATCGGCTCCGGTATTCTATGTACATGGAAATCACGATGATAAATACGAAAAGATCCCGCCGGAGGGCTGCATCTGTATTGATGACAAACTTGTTGTTTATGAAGGGTTACGGATCCTGGGTCTTGGTGGTTCCATGCGTTATAAACCGGGCACACATCAGTATACGGAATGGGAAATGAACAAAAGGGTATTGAAACTTTTTCCGAAGATATGGTTTCGCAGAGGATTTGACATCCTTGTGACACATGCACCGGCCTACCAGCTGAACGATGGCAGAGATCTCCCTCATCAGGGATTCAAGATCTTCCGCCGCCTCATGGAAAAATACCGCCCCAAATATTTCCTCCACGGACACGTCCACATGTCATATGGAAGAAAGCACAAACGCTACGACAAATACGAAGAAACAAATGTGGTCAATGCATTTGACCGCTGCGTATTTGAATTCGAGGCAGAAGAGCCCGAGAAACAGTTTCAGTAATTTTAGGTGTTTGTCAAGAAAAAACACTTGACACCCACGCCAAAATACGATATGATACCCAAGGTGGTTACAGATGGAAAGATTTGTG
>CAKRTP010000197.1 GCA_934402155.1 uncultured Blautia sp.
TAGTATCTTGCGAAGCAGTTTCTCGATTCCAATCGGTTTCGTTATATAATCATTCATTCCCGATGCAAACGCTGCCTGCCTGTCTTCCTCAAAGGCATTTGCAGTCATGGCTATGATAGGAACCCCGGCTCTTTCATCCGGAAGCATCCGTATTTTCTTTGTTGCCTGATATCCGTTCAGTTTTGGCATCTGGATATCCATCAGAACTACATCATAATATGCAGCCTGTGCTGCTTTGATCATATTAAGAGCTTCTTCTCCATCCCACGCATGCTCCACTTCTGCATGTGCATCCTCAAGCATTGTCATGGTTATTTCTGCATTCAGTTCATTATCTTCTACAAGAAGAATCCTTTTCCCTTTCAGCGACTGCTCTGAATTTTTATTCTCGGAATGATTTTTGAGTTCCTCTTCCGGCACAATTCTGCATGGAATCTCTACTATAAATCTGCTTCCCTTGCCTGATTCACTTTCTACCGTGATGTTTCCATCCATAAGATCCACAAATGATTTTACGATTCGAAGTCCCAGACCAGTTCCCATTATTCCGCACTCAGACGAACTCTTCTCACGGGAAAATGCATCAAATATATAGGGGATATACTCCTGGCTGATGCCTATTCCTGTATCCTCTACAGTAACTCGCAAAATCATAGAATCCTCCGAATCTGCCAGTATCTCTTCTACATCCACTGATATGCTCCCACCTGCAGGAGTATATTTAATTGCATTGCTTACCAGATTTATAATGATCTCGCGGAGTTTCAATGCATCACAATAAACATCTGCATGGCAGACATTTATGTTTCGCTCTACAGTTAACTGTTTTGCAGAAATCTCTCTGTCGAGAACCAGGTCAAGAGTGTCATTTATTTTCTGCAGATTCCATTGTGCCACACTCAGAGTTTCTTTTCCGCTTTCAATACGGGCAATCTCCAACACGTTTCCGATCAATGCCAGCAGGAATTGACCAGCACCCTTCAGCTTCTGCAGATAATCCGCTGTAAGTTCCTTCTCTCCCCAATGGCATTCCATAAGTTCAGCGTATCCGATGATCGCATTCATTGGTGTGCGAAGATCATGTGACATGGCGAAAAGGAAGGCAGATTTCGCCCTGCTTCCCTCTTCTGCCTGCCGCAATGCATTCTTGAGAACAACCATTTCGGAAACATCAAGAAACGTTGTAATAACCGCTCTTTCACCCGTTGGAATCATGATTACTTTGCTCGTAGCCAGGGCATGACATTCATTCGGCTGGCCCTTTCCTATGATACATTCATAATCCACCATATCATTTATTTTACGAAGACTTTTCAGTCTGTTCAGCACGTCCGCTTCCGGATATACAACCTTTCGCAGCATATCGCCAAGTTTTTGCTGTCCTTCTTCAATATCCTTCACTCCATACATTCTCATTGCCTGCGAATTCATATGGATGACCTTATGTCCCGGTACTGTATAGGCAAGAACTCCACAACTCTGCATTTCGAGCAGTTCTCTGTAATAGTTTTCCTGCTTTATTTTATATTTACGCAGATTGTTATTCAGTTCTGCCAGACGGCGTTCTGCTTCTCTTTCTCTCTCCATACGTACTGTCTCTGAAATGTCCTGGTGTATTCCCATCATGGAAATAGTGTCCACTACAGACATATCTCTTGTGCCACTGCAACGTACGAACATCTCTCCGAAAGCGGGATGAATATAACGATATACGATTTCTGATCTTGTCTCTGACAGTTTATCTGAATATTCCAGAAATAACTGCATATCATCCGGATGTACACATGCCCGATGAAATGTAAATCGCTCTTCCGGTGAGATTTCTCCCTGGATTCCAAGTAATTCATCCATCACCGCATCTGCATAAAACCTCGGTGGTTTCCCATCTTCAATCTCTATTCTCCACACTCCCATTTTGTTAATGCGAAGAAGTTTTTCCACATTAATTTCTTTCTGCTGTATCATGGACACCTCCTCCTCATGCAGCTATTCAGCAACTTATTTTTGATTCTGACAAACAGCAACAGTCATATTATTATTTCCTTTAGAAAGCCAGATTGTTTTGTAATGTACTGAGTAATTCCTCTATTACAATTGGCTTGGATAAGAATCCATTCATACCGCATTTCAGTGCTCTCTTTCTGTCCTCATCAAAGGCATTGGCAGTCATGGCAAGGATTGTAATTCCCGCCAGCGCCGGATCAGTAAGCGCACGGATCTGCTTCGTAGCCTCATATCCGTTCATTACCGGCATCTGCACATCCATCAGCACCAGATCATAATTACCTGGCTTCGAATTCTTAACTTTCTCCACTGCCTCTGCTC
>CAKRTP010000198.1 GCA_934402155.1 uncultured Blautia sp.
GTTATTATAATAACGCACTTTTTGTCACTTTTCAACCCTTTACTACTTAAAAGTTACAACGTGTTGCCAGACGAAGTAATCTTAAAAAAAAGAAGTGCCGCATCTGACGCAGCACTTACTTTCTTATTTGCAGTTATGCGGATGCCTGTTCTGCTTTCTCCACCTCTGCAATAGCCTGTTTTCTCATTGGGATACGGCAGTTCTTGTTATTGCCGAATTCTACGATCACATCTTCTTCAGTCATGTCGATGATCACTCCATAGAAGCCGCTTGTGGTAACAATACTGTCACCAACTTCCATGCTGTTGAGCATTGCCTGAAGTCTCTTCTGCTCTTTCTTCTGAGGACGGATCATCAGAAAATACATAACTCCAAAGATAACAACCATCCACAAAATCATCATACCCATGCTTGCGGTACTTTCGTTCATTTGAGATTCCTCCTGTTTCTGACTTACATTCCTGCTTTACGGAACACAGACAGGCTTCCGTTCCTCAGGAACACTACACACTATCATACACAAAAACTCCTGTTACTTCAAGTGTTTTTCAGTATTTTGTGCGAATAACGCTGTTTACAGATAAGATGAACTTATTTCTGCTCTCCTGCTGCAAATCCCTCCAGACGCATTTTCTTATAATCGGCAAATCTGCCCTCATCAAGCGCGTCGCGGATCTCTTCCATCATATGATTATAGAAATACAGATTGTGCAGAACACAAAGACGCATTCCAAGCATTTCTTTCGCCTTGAGAAGATGGCGGATATAGGCTCTGCTGTAATGACGGCATGCCGGACAGCCACAGCCCTCCTCGATCGGACGTGTATCCAGTTCATATTTGGAATTGAACATATTCATTTTGCCATGGTTGGTGTATACATGTCCATGACGGCCGTTGCGGCTTGGATATACGCAGTCAAAGAAGTCAATACCTCTCTCCACGCCTTCAAGAATATTTGCAGGTGTTCCGACACCCATAAGATAAGTCGGTTTATCCTGCGGAAGATACGGCACAACTGCATCGAGGATACGATACATTTCTTCGTGTGTCTCACCGACAGCAAGACCGCCTACCGCGTAACCGTCAAGATCCATTTTTGCGATTTCTTTGGCATGCTCAATACGGATATCCTCATAGATCGCTCCCTGGTTGATCCCGAACAGGAGCTGATCCTTATTGATCGTATCAGGCAGGCTGTTGAGGCGGGCCATTTCCGTCTTACATCTTGCAAGCCAGCGTGTTGTACGCTCTACTGACTTCTGTACATAATCCCGGTCTGCCACACTGCTCGGACATTCATCAAATGCCATCGCGATCGTAGATGCAAGATTTGACTGGATCTGCATACTCTCCTCCGGTCCCATAAAAATCTTATGACCGTCAATATGTGACTGAAAATGAACTCCCTCTTCTTTGATCTTACGGAGTTTCGCCAGAGAAAAGACCTGAAATCCGCCGGAATCAGTGAGGATCGGACGCTCCCAGTTCATAAATTTATGAAGTCCTCCAAGCTGTTTGACTACTTTGTCACCTGGCCGCACATGTAAATGATAGGTGTTGGAAAGCTCCACCTGTGTTCCGATATCATAAAGATCCTGTGTGGAGACAGCACCCTTTATGGCGGCAATTGTTCCCACGTTCATGAACACAGGAGTCTGGATCGTACCATGTACAGTCTCAAACTGTGCACGCTTCGCACGCCCCTCTGTTTTCATTAATGTATATTTTGCCATGTTTGTTCCTCTTTCTGTTTTATATGATATTCACTCGGTTCTAAGTATATCAGAAGGGACGAAAATGGTAAAGGGGAATGTTTTAAGGGCATCAGGACAGTTCCCTGTTAAGGTTTTTCTGTGCCGTGGAAAGCATCAGCTTAATACGGTTCAGCTGGTTAACCTCACTTGCTCCCGGATCATAGTCGATTGCCACGATATTTGCCTCCGGATGCTCTCTTCGTATTTCCTTGATAACACCCTTACCTACAATGTGGTTCGGCAGGCAGCCAAACGGCTGGATACATACAATATTCGGCACACCGCCATGGATCAGTTCCATCATTTCGCCAGTAAGGAACCACCCCTCACCTGTCTGGTTTCCAGGTGATACGATTGGCTCTGCCATCTTTGCCAGATCTGCGATATCTGCAGACGGAGTAAAATGACGGCTCTGTGCCAGTGCATCATTCATAGGCTTACGCAGCCACTCGATTGCTTTGATTCCCCAGTTTGCCATGGCTGCTTTATTTTTCTTAAATCCGAGGAACTCACACTTGAAGTTCTG
>CAKRTP010000199.1 GCA_934402155.1 uncultured Blautia sp.
TTACGTTCTTTCAGACGCGGAAATCTCTTATATACCATCTCAAGGCTCTGTGCGATCTCATTTTTGTCTTTTCTTGTATATGCTCCCATCAGAAGGTTTTCGTACACAGACATATCAGCGAATACGCGTCTTCCCTCCGGTACGTGAGCCATTCCCATCTCTACGATCTTATGTGCCGGTGTTCTGGTAAGATCTTTTCCTCCGAACAGAATACTTCCGGATTTAGCCGGAATAATTCCTGTCAGTGTCTGTAAGGTTGTAGTCTTACCTGCACCGTTTGCACCGATCAGTGCAATAACCTCACCCTGTTCTACATGAAAGGAAATTCCTTTCAATGCCTGGATAACACCATAATAAACCTGGAGATCTTTTACTTCCAACATTGACATTTGATTTTCCTCCTATTCTCCCAGATATGCAGTAACAACTGCCGGATCTTTCAGAACCTTCGAAGTCTCGCCCTGTGCAAGTACCTGTCCGAAGTTCAGCACGGTTACTTCCTCACAGATACCGCCGACCAGTTTCATATCATGTTCGATCAGAAGAGTAGTCATATCAAAATGTTCCTGTACAAAACGGATCGTATCCATCAGTTCCTGTGTTTCATTCGGATTCATACCTGCTGCCGGCTCATCCAGAAGAAGAAGCTTCGGATCGGTCGCCAGTGCTCTGGCAATCTCCAGTTTACGCTGTTTACCGTATGGAAGATTTCCTGCAAGAGTATATGCCTCTTTATCCAGATCAAATACTTTCAGGATCTCCATTGCTTTTTCGTTCATTTCCTTCTCTACTTTGTAGTATTTTGGAAGTCTCAGGATTCCTGTCAGTGTAGAGTAGGAATGATGATTGTGAAGTCCGACTTTGACATTGTCAAGAACCGGCATATCCTTGAACAGGCGGATATTCTGGAAGGTTCTCGCAATACCTGCTTTGTTGATATCAATCGTACTTTTTCCTGTGATATCCTGTCCGTCCAGTTTGATGATGCCTTCTGTAGGTTTGTATACACCTGTGAGAAGGTTGAAAATTGTTGTCTTGCCGGCACCGTTCGGTCCGATCAGACCATAAAGCTGGCCTTTTTCAATTGATACATTAAATCCGTCAACAGCACGAAGACCGCCGAACTGGATAGCCAGATGATTTACTTCCAACATTGCCATAGTTAAGCTGCCTCCTTTTTATTTTTTGTGCCTTTGATTTTTTCCATTACACGTGCTCTCCAGTTTCTTGCTGCCGGTGCCCAGTTAAAGAGCATCATTACGATCAGCACGATCGCATAGATCAGCATACGATAGTTTGCAAATCCACGGAGAAGTTCCGGAAGTGCATAAAGGATGATCGCAGCAATCATGGATCCTCTTAAATTTCCGATTCCTCCAAGTACAACATATACCAGGATCAGAATTGACATATTATAGTCAAATCCGGATACTTTCAGCATGGAAAGGTTATGTGCATAAAGAACACCCGCTACACCTGCAAGAGCTGCAGAAATTGTAAATGCAAGGAGTTTGAACTTCGTAATATCAATACCGACAGATTCTGCTGCGATACGGTTATCCCTGGTTGCCATGATCGCACGTCCGCTTCTGGAGTTTACAAGGTTCTGAACAATAAATAAGGTAAGCAAAACCAGAATGATTCCGATTGGGAAGAAATAGTGTTTTACATCTTTATAAAGAGCACCCGTTCCCGAAATACCAAGTGCGCCCTTGAGGATCTGTTTGCCGCCCGCTGCCAGGTTAAGATTTGCAGCCTTTGTGGCAACATGAAGACCATTTTCATCAAATCCAACATACAGGATATTGATCAGGTTCTTAATGATCTCACCAAACGCCAGCGTCACGATCGCCAGATAGTCACCGCGAAGTCGAAGTACCGGAATACCGATAAGTACACCAAATACAGCTGCTACTGCTGCACCGATCAGTATTGCCAGAATAAAACGCGGTATCTGTGGGATACTACTTGCCACATGTGAAAACAGCGCACTTGAGTAAGCACCGACACACATGAATCCGGCATGTCCAAGACTCAGCTCACCAGAGAAACCAACTACAAGGTTCAGAGATATCGCTGCGATCACATATACACACAGCGGAACCAGAAGACCTGTGATAAGTCTGGAGAGATGACCTGTGCCGGAAAGGATCTGTACGATCACAAACAGCGCGATTACAATTCCATAGTTTATCAGATTATTTTTTGTTGTTTTGTCCATATTTTTTTTCATTCTGACCACCTCTTATACTTTCTCCTGGATGTTCTTGCCGAACAA
>CAKRTP010000200.1 GCA_934402155.1 uncultured Blautia sp.
AGTTCCAGTTCATAAAGGAAATCCTCCTTGGAGGCATCTGCCGCATTTGTACGGACGATCAGCCCATACTCTCTCTCTGGAAGATTTCTTTCTTCTTCCAGCCATTTATTCAGAAGAGTACTCTCTTCTTTTGTCAGTTTATTGGAAAAGCCGATTTTTTTATTTCCTGTAGTCAGGACCAGATACTTCCCTGAAAAATTCAGATTGGCTGTCAGTGCGGGAAGTTTTCCCTTCATGGCTTCACGGTTGATCTGAACCAGAAGTTCATCGCCCGGACGAAGGGTGGAATCTCCCTTTCGTCCACTTGTAAAAATAGCCTCTTTGGCCTGCTCCAGCGGAAGATAACCATTGACTCCATCCCCGAGCCGAACAAAAGCGGCCTGAATGTTTGCAGCGATCTTTTCTACCTGCCCCACATAAATGTTATTCAGAGTATTCTTTTTATCGGAAGGTTCCAGACGAAGTTCCATGATCTTCTGTTCTTCTGCTGCTGCACAGACAATGCATTTACGTCCGCGTATCACCATCTCGGTGAGGATCAGCTTACTCAACTTCATCACCCAGTGCTTCCAGCGTTACAAGCCTGAGGTCTTCTTCCGTTCCCTTGTTTGCATAAACTTCACGACGTTCGATCATATAAGCAAAAGGAAGCGGCTCCTCACCCATCCACTGAAGAAAAGTGTCCATGACCAGTTCCGGTTTGGTGTAGTTGGAGCTTGCAGAGGCAAGCTGCATAAAAACACCCTCCCCATCTAAGTGCATTTCATATATATACGGACGGATGTCCACTGTCTTTTCACTGCGCTTCGTCTTCTTGGTTACGATGATCTCCTTCTGAGAAAGAAACTCATCCAGTCTGGAACGCCAGTCAGCAGCAGGCTCTTTTCCCTCACGGAACTGTACAAAATAATCCGCTGCTGCCACAAGAGACATGGCTGTGCTGGCTTTGCCATCCTCTACCTTACGGGCCGAACATACGGAAACACCATCCACCATAACTGCGTTCAGACGCTTCTCAATCTCCTTTGTCGGAACCGTCTCTGTCAGTTCCATATCAAAATATTCTCCAAGACTTGTCGTTCCTACACCCAGCGGTGCTGCAAAAGACATGATCATGTGTGGGCTGTATCCGCCGGAAAAAGCGACCGGAAGCCCGGCACGACGAACCGCCTTCTGGAAGTAACGCATCGTATCCAGATGTCCCACAAATTTCATATGACCGGTTTTGGCAAATTTAATTCTTACTTTCACAGCACACACCTCCTTTATATTTAAGCACACCGCAGCCGGAACATTTCTGGCGGCAGTTCGGTGTCACAGTTTCTGCTTTGGCCTGCTCCCACTCACGGATCAGGAATTTCTTTGTCACGCCTGCATCAATGAAATCCCATGGAAGGATTTCATCCGTGCTACGTTCACGTAAGGTGTAAAACTCGATATCCACACCGGTTTCTCTGAATGCTTCTTTCCAGATATCATAGTCAAAGCTTTCTGACCACGCATCGTAAAGAGCACCCTTTTCATACGCTCTTAAGATCACTTCTGAACAGCGGCGGTCACCCCTTGCAAGAAAACCTTCCAGAACAGTGACATCCGGCTCATGCCAGTTGTAACGGATACTTCTCTGGTTCAGCTGGGAACGGATCTCATTCTTTACTACTTTGGCCTTCTCAATAAAATCTCCCTCTCGGAACATCGGTGCCCACTGGAACGGGGTAAACGGCTTCGGCACAAAGAAAGATGTACTGACATTGATCTGTACCTTGCCTTTTCTCTGTTCCTTCGGAACGACTTCATAGTAAGTTTCCGCAATCTTCTGTGCAAGATGCGCGATTCCCTTCATGTCATCCTCAGTTTCTGTAGGAAGACCAAGCATGAAATAAAGTTTTACCTGATTCCATCCACCCTTGAAAGCTTCTCCGGCGCCATGCAGGATATCCTCCTCGGTAAGTCCCTTGTTGATGACATTACGCAGACGCTGAGATCCTGCCTCCGGTGCAAAAGTCAGACTGCTTTTTTTGACATCCTGTACTTTACTCATGACATCCAGCGCAAAGGCGTCGATTCGAAGAGACGGCAGAGAAATATTCACTGCCTCCTCACGGAATTCATCGATCAGGAAATTTACGATCTCCTTGAGGTCACTGTAATCACTGGAGCTTAAAGAACTTAAGGAAATTTCCTCATGTCCTGTGTTCTGAAGCATGATCCTTGCAGATTCCTTCAGAGTCTCCACATCGCGTTCTCTTGTCGGCCGGTAGATCATGCCTGCCTG
>CAKRTP010000201.1 GCA_934402155.1 uncultured Blautia sp.
TGTACAAAAAAGTGAAAATTCCTTGAAAATATAAGGTTTGTAAAAATAAAAAAGGTAGTTGACTTGACACTACCAACGAATGAGAGGGAATGGGAAAGATGAAAAAAATCAGGTTGTGTATAGGTATATTGGCATTTGCGTTGATGATGCCGATGAGTGGCTGCTCTGTTTCGATTTCTTTTGGGACAAATAAGGATACAGAGGCAGAGAAAGAAACAGAAGAAAAAACAGAAAAGAAAACAGAAACAGAAAAACAGGAAGAAAAAACTGTAGAACCAGCAGAAGCTACTGTTACTCCGACTCCTACACCTGAACCGGTACAGGAGAAAGCAGTTTCGGCAGCTGAACCGGTACAGGAGAAAGCAGTTCCGACACCTGAACCGGAGGTAAAAGAACAGCCGGCGGCAGAGAGTGTGCAGCAAAAAACACCGCAATATGTGACGTATTATGTCGTGAACTGTAAACAGAGTATCACATTACGCCCCGGACCAGATGTCAATTCGGGAGAAATCTGTCAGATTCCGCTGGGTGCAGCAGTAAGTTATATTGAGTCAGCAGAAAATGGATTTTATAAAATAAATTACAATGGAAAAAATGGTTATTCACTGGCATCGTATTTGTCTACAAGCAAACCTTCAGCAGGTGCATCCTATGTATCTGTACCGGAACAGACGACTGCATATGGATATGAAACGTATTATGTTGTGAACTGTAAACAGAGTATCACTTTGAGGACAAGCCCAAGCACAGAAGCCGGAGAAATCTGTCAGATTCCGTTAGGTTCAGCGGTTTCCTATATCAGTGCGGCTTCAAATGGATTCTATTATATTTCTTACAATGGAAATACGGGGTATGCACTGGCAAGTTATCTGTCATCTTCTTATGGCAGTTCTTATTATGATACATGCAGGGTCGTGAACTGCAAACAGAGCATCACATTACGTCCTGGTCCGGATGTCAATTCAGGAGAAATCTGTCAGATACCACTGGGAGCTACGGTAAGCTTTGTCGGTACTGCCGCAAATGATTTTTATGAGATTTATTACATGGGAAATCATGGATATGCACTTGCATCTTATCTGGAATTCCAGTAAGAATCTGAAACATGTTTGAAATATGAAGACGGGGAATGGGATGAAGACATATAAAAAAATTATCGCAGGTGTTACAGGGATTCTTATCGGAGTCGTGCAAGGCATTTCTGTAAATGTGATGGCAGCTGAGGTGAATGCACGGGCAGATGCACCTGTGGTACAGGTTAGCAATCTGCAGTATTCATATGAGCAGATGAAACAGGATCTGGAAACTTTACAGGAGAAATATCCGGAACAGATGCAGATAGAATCTCTGGGAACAACTGCAGACGGAAGAGAAATTCTGGAAGCTGTTCTGGGGAATGTGAATGCCGAACATCACATTCTGATCCAGGCAACGATGCATGCAAGAGAATATATGAATACTGTTCTTGCGATGAATCAGATAGAGGATTATCTGAGATATTCAGAAGAGCGAAGCTATAATGGAAAAATCTGGAGTGAATTATACAAAAAAGTTTGTTTTCATGTAATCCCAATGGTAAATCCGGATGGTGTAACGATCAGCCAGAAAGGAGTGGACGGGATTTCTGATGCGGTATTAAAAAGCCAGCTGGAAGACTGCTATCAGCAAGATCTGGCTTCAGGAAGTACATATTCCGACAGCAGACAGTATTTTGCACTCTGGAAAGCAAATGCCAGAGGCGTGGATCTGAACAGAAATTTTGATGCCGGCTGGGAAGAATACACGGGAGCAGCGAATCCTGCTTCTGAGTGTTATAAGGGAACGAGTCCCGCAAGTGAGGCAGAGGCACAGGCTATATTAAGTGTGGCTCAGAATTATGATCTCGACTGCTGTATCGCATATCATTCTTTTGGGAATCTGATCTACTGGAATTATGGAAGCCAGGGAGAAGTTATGGAGGCAGACCAGAGGCTTGCAAGTCTGGTATCTGGCGTAACAGGTTACGAGATGCATTCAACAATTCAGGATGCAGCAGATGCAGCCGGATGCAGTGATTATTTTGTACTGAAGCTTGGAATTCCTGCAGTCACGATCGAAAATGGCGGGAGCCAGTGTCCCATGCCAGTCGAGGAATACCAGCCAATGTACCAGAGAAATCAGAATCTCTGGCCGGCACTGGCAGAAATGTATGGAAAGTAAAAGAAAGAAGACTACAGCATTTGGAGTTTGGTCAAAACATCTAAAAAATTTAACATAAA
>CAKRTP010000202.1 GCA_934402155.1 uncultured Blautia sp.
CTGCAAAAAAATATGGATTTGGTCTGTATAATGATATGAGCGGACATCCACAGGGGACACAGAGCTGGTTTGACTGGATCGGTAACGGCGGTGAATACGATCAGACAGGTGAAAAAAATGCAATGGTGTCCATGAAGGATTTCTGGAAAACCGCACCCTCCGGAGGAGAGTTTACAAGTTCACTGTCGATGGAGGAAATGCTGGATGCAAATCTGGCGAAGACGGTGGAAATGATTCGTGAAGCACATACGACATTTCTTGGTCCGAAGATTCCGGATGAGGATTATGCAGAAAGCAGCAAAGAAGTGCTCAAAAATATGGGATATCGTCTGTGGATCTCAAAGGCAGAGATAAAACATGCAGGAAAGGGCAGCTGCCTGAAGCTTATCTGGGAAAATTCAGGAGTGGCACCACTGTATAAAAACTGGCCGATATATGTTTACGTTGAAGCTGACGCAGGAAAAATCGTTGAAAAAAGAAAAATCTCCATGAAAATATCCTCGGTACTTCCGGGAGAAAAAATAACTACATTAACCAGGCTGAAAACAGAAAGACTGAACAGTCTTCTGGAAAATGGGTATCGTCTTGCTGTTGGAATTGAAGATCCTATGACAGAAATTCCCTGTGTTCGTTTTGCGATGGAAATTCTGTATCAGGAAGGAAAAAACTATCTCTGGTAATGAAAAGGAGAATTATAAGCCCCAAAAAGAAGGAGGGCCGGGCATCTGTGAGCCCGGCGAGTATGAAAAAGAAAAATATTTATGTAAAAAAGCATTCGCTTTATTTGCTTATTACTATACAGGGAATCTGTGATGAAACTGTGATGAGAGATTGAAGGAATGGTGATAAAAATCTAAAAAACTTATAAAATTTGGTCTTTATAATTACAAAAATTCTACACAACAAAAGAAAGTTAGAAGTTGTAAAAGTTTTTTTACTCATTTATAATTAGTAAAGATTCATAAGAATGTGATGTTGCTGCGAACGGAGTGAACAGTGACGAGGTTAGAGAAAATACAGGAGGAAAGACTTGAAAAAAGAATTAGTTATTGTCATCGATTTTGGCGGTCAGTACAATCAGCTGGTTGCGAGACGCGTCAGAGAATGCAACGTATATTGCGAAATCTATTCTTACAAGACAGATATTGCAAAGATTAAAGAAATGAATCCGAAGGGAATTATCCTTACCGGTGGTCCAAACAGCTGCTATGAGGCAGATGCACCGACTTATCAGAAAGAACTGTTTGAACTTGGAATCCCGGTACTTGGACTTTGCTATGGCGCACAGCTTATGATGCATGTCCTTGGCGGAAAAGTTGAAAAAGCAGATGTCAGCGAGTATGGTAAAACAGAACTTCTGGTTGACAAGAAGGATTCTGCAATTTTCCAGAATGTTTCAGAAAAAACTATCGTCTGGATGAGCCACACAGATTATATTTCCAAACAGGCTCCGGGATTTGAGATCTCTGCACATACAGCAGACTGTCCGGTAGCTACAGCAGAAAACGCAGCTAAGAAACTGTATGCGATCCAGTTCCATCCGGAGGTACTTCACTCTGTAGAAGGAAAGACTATGCTGTCCAACTTTGTACTTGGTGTATGCGGATGTGCCGGAGACTGGAAGATGGATGCTTTCGTTGAGAATACGATCAGAGAGATCCGTGAAAAGGTCGGCGACGGCAAGGTTCTTCTTGCACTGTCAGGCGGAGTTGATTCTTCCGTTGCAGCAGGACTTCTTTCCAGAGCTATCGGCAAGCAGCTTACCTGTGTGTTTGTAGATCATGGACTTCTTCGTAAAGACGAAGGAGATGAAGTTGAAGGAGTATTTGGCCCGAATGGTCAGTTTGACCTGAATTTTATCCGTGTCAATGCACAGCAGAGATACTACGATAAGCTTGCCGGCGTATCTGAGCCGGAAGCAAAACGTAAGATCATCGGTGAAGAGTTTATCCGTATTTTTGAAGAAGAAGCAAAGAAGATCGGAGCTGTGGATTTCCTTGCACAGGGAACCATTTATCCTGATGTTGTAGAGAGCGGTCTCGGCGGCGAATCCGCAGTGATCAAATCTCATCACAATGTAGGAGGTCTTCCGGACTTCGTTGATTTCAAAGAAATCATTGAGCCGCTTCGTGATCTGTTTAAGGACGAGGTTCGTAAAGCCGGTCTTGAACTTGGTCTTCCGGAAAGACTGGTGTTCCGTCAGCCATTCCCTGGCCCGGGACTTGGAATCCGTATCATCGGTGAAGTTACAG
>CAKRTP010000203.1 GCA_934402155.1 uncultured Blautia sp.
TATATGCTTGTGTATCTTGGATTGATCTGCAATGAAAATATGCAGATTGAGGGATTCTGGTATTATCTTTTTACCGGTGTATTCGAGGCGGCTACGATCCATTATGCAGTTGCCAAGATCTTTGGCCCTCTCTTTTTTGGACGTGGCTGGTGCGGATATGCCTGCTGGACTGCAATGGTTCTCGACTTTCTGCCATACAAAACGCCACGTTCTCCACGCAAAAAAATAGGATGGATTCGTTATCTTGTATTTCTGGCATCCCTTATTTTTGTTGGCACATTATTTCTTTGTAAGGTCGGAAATATTGAGAAAATCATGTTCTGGGCTTTTATTATCGGAAACTGTTTGTACTATGCAGTCGGTATCATGCTGGCATTCTTATTTAAAGATAACAGGGCGTTTTGTAAATACATATGTCCTGTTACTGTATTCCTGAAGCCTATGAGTTATTTTTCCATAGTACGGATCAAATGCGATAAAAACAAGTGTATTTCCTGCGGAAAGTGCAAAAAAGTGTGTCCTATGGATGTGGATATGACTGACAACAGCAGACATCGAAAGAATGCCACAGAATGTATTCTGTGTCTGGAATGTGTAAAAAGCTGTCCACGGAAGGCATTATGATATATAATCATAGTATGGCAGAATATGTATCCGTAAATTCAGGTTTCGGTATCCTTTGCTGGAATGCTCTCCATGATCATTGCATTCGAAAGCATCATTTCCAATCTGCAAAGCGATCGCCTCACGGAACACTACCTTCTGAATAGAACAGAAAGGAAAATATAAACTATGGATATGAGAAAAAGAAGAGATATGCAGCTCGCCTATATTGCAGATGAAGCTGCTATGGAAGAAATGTTAAAGTGCAGACAAATCCTGCAGAAGCTTAACTTCGCAGACAGATCGGATTTTGATAAAGTTACCGCAATAGTAAAAGAACTTTTGGGAAAATCGGAAGGTGCATGTATCAATCCTCCTTTTTACTGCGATTATGGTTCTCATATTGAAGTAGGTAAAAACTTCTTTGCGAATTACAATTGTACGATCATAGATGTTGCAAAAGTAAAAATAGGTGATAACTGTATGCTGGCACCCAATGTGGCTATTTATACAGCAGGACATCCCATTTACCCGGATACCCGCAATTCTATGTTTGAATATGGCAAAGAAGTTACGATCGGAGATAATGTATGGCTGGGAGGAAATACAGTAGTGTGTCCGGGAGTGCATATTGGAGATAATGTAGTAATTGGTGCCGGAAGTGTTGTTACAAAAGATATACCTGACTGGTCGATTGCGGCTGGAAATCCATGCCGTGTGATTCGAAAGATCACAGAAGATGATAAAAGAAAACTGTTTCATGATGAAGAGATTGATGACGAAGCCTGGGATGTGATATGCAACCAGGATCAAAAATAAACTGAGTCACTCTGCTACTGAGTAAAACAATAAAAAATATCTCTTTTTACGGGTCTGCCGCACTAATCACTTAGTGCGGCAGACTCTTAGTTTTTGTATTTTATAAGAAACTGTGCAATCAATTCTATACATCCTTCCACATCTTTTTCATCGGCCACCTCTGCCGGCATATGCATATAACGCAGAGGAATGGATACCAGTACCATCGGTACTCCCTGATTGGAAAAATGGATTTTATCACCGTCTGTGTAAGTAAGTCTGCTTGCAGCTTCTCTCTGAACCGGAATTCCGGCTTCTTTCGCACATTCTTCCATCCTGGTATTTAAAGTTTTTACTACAACAGGGCTGTTGCACAGAACCGGTCCGTCTCCCAGACGAACGGTTCCCATCTCAGCCGGATCCATTCCACTGCAGTCACTTGTATAAGTCACATCTACAACGATCGCCATGGTCGGGTTGATTCTGGTACTTGTCCAGTAAGCGCCGGTTTTTGTCGTCTCTTCGCCTGTCGTTGAAGCTCCGTAAACACCAGCTTTGCAGCCTCGTTCTTTTGCCCTTTTCATTGCTTCCATGATGATATAGACTCCAAGTCTGTCATCAAGGGCGCGGGCCGTAAATTTCCCGTTCGCCAGTTTACGGATATGTGTATCTCTGACGATCGGATCACCCAAGCTTACATATTTTAAAGCATCTTCACGGTCTTTTGCTCCAATATCGATCAGGAAATGCTTTGTCCCAAGATTTTCTTCTTTAAACAAAGCACGATATGCCTCAACCACACCGTAAACTTCACCATTGGAAGTCCGGAT
>CAKRTP010000204.1 GCA_934402155.1 uncultured Blautia sp.
AAATCAGTTTAAGGAGTGATCTGAGAATGTATGATGTAATAATTATCGGAGCGGGAGTTTCAGGTGCGGCAGCAGCAAGAGAACTGTCACGATATAAAGTAAAAACATGTGTCATCGAAAAAGAAGAGGACGTATGCTGCGGCACTTCCAAAGCGAACAGCGCGATTGTTCACGCCGGTTATGATGCTGCAGAAGGGTCACTGATGGCAAAACTGAATGTTCGTGGAAATCAGATGATGGAGCAGCTTTCCAAAGATCTTGATTTTCCATTTAAGAAAAACGGATCTCTGGTCGTATGCCTGCATGAAGAGGATATGCCAAAGCTTCAGGCACTGTATGACAGAGGCATTGCAAATGGTGTTAAGGAACTGAAGATCCTTAACCGTGAGGAATTGAAAGAAATGGAACCGAACATTTCCGATGAAGCCTGCGCTGCACTTTATGCACCTACGGCCGGTATCATATGTCCTTTTAATATGAATATCGCAATGGCTGAGAATGCATATGCAAACGGTGTGGAGTTTAAGTTTGATACGGAAGTTACGGATCTTAAACCAATAGAGGAAGGCTGGGAAGTCCACACAGATAATGGGGTTTTCCAGACGAGATACGTGGTTAATGCAGCAGGAGTCTATGCAGACAAATTCCACAATATGGTGAGTGAGAAAAAAATTCACATCACCCCGAGAAGAGGCGATTACTGTCTGCTGGATAAAAGCGCAGGAAACCATGTGAGCAGAACAATTTTTGCACTTCCGGGCAAGTACGGAAAAGGAATCCTGGTCACACCGACAGTTCATGGCAATCTGCTCCTCGGACCGACAGCGATCGACGTTGAGGATAAAGAAGGAACAAACACGACAAGAGAAGGACTGGATCAGGTAATCGAAAGAGCAGGAATGAATGTAAAAAATATTCCGCTCCGTCAGGTGATCACCTCATTCTCCGGACTTCGTGCCCATGAAGACGGACATGAATTTATCATCGGAGAAGTGGAAGATGCAAAAGGCTTTATCGACTGTGCAGGCATCGAATCACCTGGTCTTACCAGTGCTCCGGCAATCGGAGAGATGGTGGCACAGATTCTGAAAGAAAAAATGGATCTCGAAGAAAAAGAAGATTTCATTGCAACAAGAAAAGGTATTCTGGATCCGAATACACTCAGCAAAGAAGAAAGAATTGCACTGATCAAAGAGAAACCGGAATATGGAAACATTATCTGCCGTTGTGAAATGGTCACAGAAGGCGAGATCATCGATGCGATCACAAGACCTCTTGGAGCGAAATCCCTGGATGGAGTGAAACGCAGGACGAGAGCCGGAATGGGTCGCTGTCAGGCAGGCTTCTGTTCACCGAAGACCATGGAGATCCTGGCAAGAGAACGACATGTGAGCATGTTTGATATTACGAAATCCGGCGGAGATTCCAGAATTGTCACAGATAACAACAAGGATTCGTTATAAAAGGGAGGCATTGCATCATGAGAGCTTATGATATTGTTATCATCGGAGGAGGACCGGCAGGACTTGCAGCTGCGATTTCTGCGAAAAAAAGCGGAGCAGACAGTATCCTGATCCTGGAAAGAGACAGAGAACTTGGCGGTATCCTGAATCAGTGTATCCATAACGGATTCGGACTTCATACATTCAAAGAAGAGCTGACCGGACCGGAATATGCAGGACGTTTTATTGAACAGGTAAAAGAACTTGGTATTGAATACAAATTAAATACAATGGTAATGGATATCAGCCCGCAGAAAACCGTCACCGCAATGAACCGGGAAGAAGGACTTTTTGAGATCCAGGCGAAAGCAGTAGTTCTGGCAATGGGCTGCCGTGAACGATCAAGAGGAGCACTCAACATTCCCGGCTACCGTCCGGCAGGTATTTTTTCCGCGGGTACAGCACAGAGGCTGGTAAATATTGAAGGCTATATGCCGGGAAGAGAAGTCGTGATCCTGGGTTCCGGAGATATTGGCCTTATCATGGCAAGACGAATGACATTTGAAGGTGCAAAAGTCAAAGTAGTTGCAGAACTGATGCCGTACTCCGGCGGACTGAAGCGAAACATTGTGCAGTGTCTGGATGATTACGGGATTCCGCTGAAACTCAGCCATACCGTTGTTGATATCAAAGGAAAAGAACGTCTGGAAGGCGTCACACTGGCACAGGTAGACAGCCATGG
>CAKRTP010000205.1 GCA_934402155.1 uncultured Blautia sp.
TCGAGAATGAATGGAATTCCCTCCAGGCGCGGATGACGGATCACCCTTACCAGTGCTTCCAGCCCGATTCTTCCCTCTCCTATCTTTGCGTGCCGGTCTTTGTGACTGCCCATTTCATTCAGACTGTCGTTTAAATGAACCGCTTTGAGTTTATCAAGACCTATAACCCTGTCAAATTCTTCCAGAACTCCATCCAGATCATTTACTATATCATATCCTCCATCCCAGACATGGCAGGTATCCAGGCAGATTCCCATCTTTTCCTTCTTCTCTGTCAGATTCAGAATCTGACGAAGCTCTTCAAAGTTCCTTCCCATTTCCGTTCCTTTACCAGCCATAGTTTCAAGAAGTACTGTTGTCGTCTGTTTCTCTGTCAGTACTTCATTCAACAGCTCTGCGATCATACGGACTCCTGCCTCTGTGCCCTGTCCCACATGACTTCCCGGATGAAAATTATAATAGTTTCCCGGTGTCCATTCCATTCTTTTCAGATCGTCTGACATCGTCTCCCTCGCAAACTGGCGTATTTCTTCTTTTGCCGCACATGCATTCAATGTATATGGTGCATGTGCCACGATCTTCCCAAATTTATATTCCTCTGTCAGTTCCAGAAATTTACGCACATCCTCCGGATCGATCTCCTTTGCCCTGCCGCCTCTGGGATTTCTTGTAAAAAACGCAAATGTGTTTCCTCCATTCGCGATCATCTGGCGCGCCATTCTGGCATATCCTTTCGATGACGTAGTATGATTTCCGATGTATAACGGACAGTTTCTTTCTGTATTCATTAAAAAATCCTCCTTTGTAGTTTGCTGTAAAATATTGACGGATTGTATAAAATTACCTATACTTGTTATAACTATAAAAAATAAGGAGTTACCCATGCCGCCAAAGAAAAAGCACAAAAAACGTCTGCACAGAAAATCCAGCTACTATCGGAGAAAACAACAGCTCACTCAGCGCATCCTCATAGGCTGCGGTACGATTCTGATCCTGCTGCTGCTTTTTATCCTTATAAGAGGCTGCTCTGCAGACAAAAAAACCTCCACCCAGACAAATGCTTCCGGAACCAAAAAAGAAACATCTGCTTCTGATGCACAGATCACACCGACACCAACTGCTGCCCCTGTTTCACTCACCGTCAGCGTTGTCGGCGACTGTACTCTTGGTACAGACGAATACTTCGACTATGATACCAGTCTGAATGCTTACTATGACAATTATGGAGCTGATTATTTCTTATCCAATGTAAAAAGCATTTTTTCTGCTGATGATCTGACTATCGCCAATTTTGAAGGAACTCTCACTGATTCTGAGGAGCGTGAGGACAAGGAGTATGCCTTCAAAGCTCCTGCGGAATATGCCGGTATTCTTACTTCCGGATCTGTTGAGGCCGTGACCACTGCCAACAACCACAGTCATGACTATGGTGATCAGAGTTACGAAGATACCATTCAGGCACTCGACAGTGCAGGAATCCTTAATTTCGGATACGATAAGACAGTTGTAACAGAAGTCAAGGGAATCAAGATCGGACTTGTGGGAATCTACGAATTAAAAGATCACCTTGAACGCAAAGAACAGCTCAGGCAGAACATTGCCAAAGTAAAATCCGAAGGTGCACAGATTACGATCGTGATCTTCCACTGGGGAAACGAAAAAGAAGAAGTCCCGGACAGCAACCAGACCACACTTGCCCATCTTGCGATCGACGAGGGTGCAGATCTGGTATGCGGTCATCACCCGCATGTGCTTCAGGGAATCGAGCAGTATAAAGGCAAAAACATTGTCTATAGTCTCGGAAATTTCTGTTTCGGCGGAAACCAGTATCCAAGTGATATGGACAGTATGATCTTCCAGCAGACCTTTACCGTAGATCAGAACGGAGTAAAAGCCGATAATGTTACCAACATCATTCCCTGCTCTATTTCTTCTGATTCAGACTACAATAACTATCAGCCAACTCCCGCCGAAGGCGACGAGGCCACACGTATCCTCAACAAGATCCAGGAACGCACTGCCATGATCACCGGTGGAACCAGCTCCTCTTCCGACAGTTCAGGAGATAGTTCCGACACAGAAGAAGATGGCAGTTCTGATTCTTATGATGACTCTTACGATGATTCCTACGATGATTCTTATGATGACTCTTACGACGATTCCTATGATGACTC
>CAKRTP010000206.1 GCA_934402155.1 uncultured Blautia sp.
TTTTTTATTTCACATACATTGGTATCGCCGATGGAGATCACCTGATCCTTTGCAAGAGAGTATGTGCCGTATTCTTCACCGTTTATCGTGATTCGGATTGAACCGTAATGTCCACGCCGAACAAGATACATTCCGCCCCAGAGAAGCAGGGCAAAGACTATGATGCCAATGATAAATGTCAGTTCTTTTTTCTTCAAACAAATAAACCTCTGTTTCCTGAGAATGTTATTTATGAGTTCTCATATAAAGTCAATCATAGCATATCCGCTCATCGATGACAAGAAAAAAGTTAGTATTAACGAACAGAAAGGACACAGTTTGTTTATTAAAAATTCATTGTTTTCCCTATGCGAAAGTGTTAAAATAAAATAGATGTGACGTTACCATGAATGAAGTAAAGGGTGACGTGTGACTGTTGTGCAGCCATGAAGCAGCAGACAGGAGTTATTGGGTGCGGAGAAATCCGCAGGAATTGAAAAGAAAAACAGAAACAGGAGCAGATATATGAATATTTTTTCAAAAGTGTTTGGAACAAGAAGTGAGCATGAAGTAAAACGAATCATGCCGCTCGTAGAGAAAACAGAAGCACTTCGTCCGGAGATGCAGAAATTAACAGATGAACAGCTGAGAGACAAGACCAGAGAATTCCGTAAACGTCTGGATGAGGGAGCAACACTGGATGATCTTCTTCCAGAGGCTTTTGCAGTTGTACGTGAAGGTGCAAAACGAGTTCTCGGCATGGAACATTACCGTGTACAGATCATCGGTGGTATCATTCTCCATCAGGGACGTATCGCCGAGATGAAGACAGGTGAAGGTAAGACCCTTGTGTCCACACTTCCTGCATACTTAAATGCCCTTGAGGGCAAGGGTGTCCATATCGTAACCGTCAACGATTACCTGGCAAAACGAGATGCTGAGTGGATGGGTAAAGTCCATGAATTCCTCGGACTGACCGTAGGTGTTGTTCTCAATGATATGAAGCCGGAAGAGCGTCGTGCTGCATACGCATGTGACATCACTTATATTACAAATAACGAACTTGGATTTGACTATCTTCGTGACAATATGGTTATCTACAAGGAACAGCTTGTACAGAGAGATCTGCACTACTGTATCATCGATGAGATCGACTCCGTCCTGATCGACGAGGCACGTACACCTCTTATCATTTCCGGACAGAGCGGCAAATCAACCAAGCTTTACGAAGTATGCGATATCCTGGCTCAGCAGCTTGAGCGTGGTGAGGCCAGCCATGAGATGACCAAGATGGCAGCCATCATGGGTGAGGAAGTTGTCGAGACCGGAGACTTCGTTGTCAATGAGAAGGACAAGATTGTCAACCTTACTGAGCAGGGTGTCAAGAAGGTTGAGAAATTCTTTAATATCGAGAACCTGGCAGATCCGGAGAACCTGGAGATCCAGCACAATATCATTCTTGCACTTCGTGCACACAACCTGATGCATAAGGATCAGGATTATGTAGTTAAGGATGATGAGATTCTGATCGTTGATGAGTTTACAGGACGTATCATGCCGGGCCGCCGTTATTCTGACGGACTTCATCAGGCAATCGAAGCCAAAGAGCATGTCAAGGTCAAGAGAGAGAGCAAGACACTTGCTACCATTACATTCCAGAACTTCTTCAACAAATATGACAAAAAGGGCGGTATGACCGGTACAGCACTTACAGAGGAAAAAGAATTCCGTGATATCTACGGAATGGACGTTGTAGAGATCCCGACCAACAGACCGGTACAGCGTAAAGACCTCGAAGATGCGGTCTACATGACAAAGAAAGAGAAATTCAATGCAGTCGTAGCGGCTGTTAAAGAAGCATATGCAAAGAAACAGCCGGTACTGGTTGGTACTATTACAATTGAAACATCCGAGCTTATCAGCAAGATGCTCCGCCGCGAGGGAATTCCGCACAAAGTCCTGAATGCGAAGTTCCATGAACTTGAGGCCGAGATCGTTGCACAGGCAGGTCAGTCCGGTGCGGTTACTATCGCAACCAACATGGCAGGCCGTGGTACAGATATCAAGCTGGATGATGTGGCAAGAGAAGCCGGCGGTCTCAAGATCATCGGTACAGAGCGTCATGAATCCAGACGTATTGA
>CAKRTP010000207.1 GCA_934402155.1 uncultured Blautia sp.
TACAGACGCACAACAGCCGCCCCACCATGATTCAGTGCATGGTTGATGCGGCTTTCTTTATTTATGTAGACACTTCGTCCTGACAGGTATTCACTGCTCACAGACATAATCCCCAGTTCACCGTATTCATTGAGCCAGTTGCTCAGAAACATCATTGCAGCCCTGGAAGTCCCCCGTTTGCCCGGGATACCCTCTTTGCTGTGACAGTCCAGACAGTAAAGCATCATATTTCGGATTGCCTCCGGTGGGATCTCCTCCCTTTCAAACAGATATGCCAGTGCATTCATCATAGATGTCGGTCCGCAATCATATTCAGATAATTGGTAGTGTAATGGATTTCTCATTATAAAATCCCTCTCTTTGGTAAAAATCACGGAATCTTCGTCAGAAGGCTTTCTCCCGTTTCTGTATTGCTGTTCGGATTTCTTCTTTGTTTTCTGCATTGAGCAGGCCTTTAAGAATCTCTTCATCTCTCAGTACATTCAGGATCTGCAGCAAACGATCAATCTGTTTTCCTGCTCCTGCTACTGTGAACATGATTACGATTTTAACCGGAATCATGCTGTTCTTCTCACCCATTGCCCCAAACTCTACAGGGTTCTTCAATATCGAAATTGCAATACCTTCTTTTTTTATGTGTTCAGAATCCGCATGTGGAATTGCCACTCCGATTCCATCAATATCCAGCCCCGTCGGATAAGCTTTTTCTCTCTCCAGTACGGCATCTGTAAATCCCTTCTCGCCATATCCTGCCTGAATCAGGGCATCTCCCATAATTTGTAGCACTTCATTGCAATCTTCTGCCTGCAAATTATAAAAGATCAGATCATCTCTTAGTTCTTCCCATATCATTTCGGGTACCTCCCATATAGTTTCTGCTATTTCATTTACCGTATTTTTCTATGTACGCAAGGATCTCTCCCGGATCATCCATAAACTCACAGAGTTTCAGATTGGATTCCTCCATAAATTTTGCATCTGCCGTATGCTGAAGCAATGCTTTCATTCCATCATAATATCCGTTGATATTGTACAATACGATCGGTCGATCCAGTCTGTGCAGACTTTTGAGTGTCAGTATCTCAAAAAATTCTTCGTAGGTTCCAATCCCGCCTGGTGCCACGATCGTTGCATCAGAACGCTCCTCGAGAAGTTTCTTGCGTTCCCGCATTGTTTCTGTAAAGATAAATTCACTGCAGTTCTCATACAGAACTCCCGGTTTATCAAAAAATCTCGGTGCTATGCCGAGGATATATCCCTTTTCGCTGTCCACACCTCTGGCTGCAGCTCCCATCATACCTGTCGATCCACCGCCAAAGACAAGTCCATGACCACGCTTCGCCATCATCCTTCCAAGTTCTTCTGTTCTGTCATAATAAATCTGCTCCAGGTGTGCACTGGATGCTCCATAAATACATATATTCATAAAAACCCGCCTCATTTTCCGACTTTCTTCTGCCGTATTTTCGCTTTATTCCAGTCCGGCAAAGAACAGTTCATAAAAATCATCTTCACCTTCCAGCATTGGAGAATTCTCGCCTCCGCCGTTTGTACTTCTTCTCATAGTAGCATAAAACTCTTCGCCGGCTGTAATCAGATCCATATCATAGACTTCATATCCCAGTTCTCTGCATTTCTGGCAGAACGCACTGAGCGGCTGTGCAGCCTTGCGTGTCCTGAGAAGCTCTGCACGAAGTTCCTGATCTCGGAGAGCTTTCTGTTTCAGTTCATCCAGCATTTCTGTAATTTCCATTGTCTCATCTCCTCTGTATCTTCGTATAGCCAGGTGGGTATCCACAGTCCGCTTCGCTGCCTGCTCATAACCGGACAACAGCTTCGCAGTTTGAGTAATTTATTCCGCCGGTTTCTGATAAAATCTTCCGGAAACCTGCTCTGTTCGGATTGCATTGATAAATGCCTGCGGATCCGTCTCCCTGACAGCCTTGATGACTTTTTCACTTTCCGCACTGGAAACAACCGAATAAACAACATAGCGCTCACAATGTTCGTAGGATCCCTCTCCTTCCAGCATCGTTGCTCCATGGTTGGACACTTCCGCTATCGCATTGCTGATCTCCTGTGGATGATTTGTCACCACAAAAAGTGT
>CAKRTP010000208.1 GCA_934402155.1 uncultured Blautia sp.
CTTTTGGACTGCGGAATTGTTACTGCAGATGTCATTGCTGACATTCTGAAGCAGAAGGACGAGTCCATGCATATAGTAATGACGGGATGGAATTTCCCGGATGAGCTGAGACCTTATGTGGACACAGTCACAACACTGAATACAGAGGAGATTCACTCAGCAGATCATGAAGGAATAAGATAAGATTACAGAAGAATAAAGGAGGAGTTCAAATGGCGATTTTTAAAGGTGCGGGTGTAGCGATCATTACCCCTATGTATGAAGACGGAAAGGTGAACTATGACAAACTGGAAGAACTGCTCGAGTATCAGATTGCCAACAGTACAGATGCGATCATCATCTGTGGCACCACAGGCGAGTCTGCAACTATGACTCATGGAGAGCATCTCAAGACTATTAAATTTGCGATTGACAAGGTAAACAAACGAGTTCCGGTTATCGCAGGAACAGGTTCCAACTGCACAGAGACCGCGATCATGATGTCTAAGGAAGCTGCATCTTACGGAGCAGATGCTCTGCTGGTAGTAACTCCTTATTATAATAAGGCAACTCAGAAGGGCCTTATTGCTCACTATACTGCAGTAGCAAACGCAGTACCGGAGACACCGATCATCATGTACAATGTTCCAAGCCGTACAGGATGTAATCTCCAGCCGGCAACAGTTGCTGCCCTTGTTAAGAATGTTAAGAATATTGTAGGTCTTAAGGCTGCAAGCGGTGATCTTTCTCAGATTGCCAAGACAGTTTCTCTGGCAGGTGAAGATCTGGAACTGTATTCCGGAAACGATGATCAGGTTCTTCCGATTCTTTCACTGGGCGGACTTGGTGTTATTTCCGTTCTTTCCAACGTTGCACCGAAAGAAACTCATGACATGGTCATGAAATTCCTCGAGGGAGATACCAAAGGAGCAGCCAAGATTCAGATCGATGCCATTCCGCTTATCAACGCTCTTTTCTGCGAGGTAAACCCGATCCCGGTCAAGACTGCCATGAACCTTATGGGAATGAATGTAGGACCGCTTCGTATGCCGCTTTGCGAGATGGAAGATGCTAACAAAGAAACACTGATCAAAGCAATGAAAGATTTTGGAATCAAACTTGCATAAGAAACTTCGGAGGAAAATACAACTATGGTAAAAATCATTATGCACGGATGCTGTGGACATATGGGTCAGGTAATCTCTGATCTGGTTGCGAAGGATGCAGAGGCAGAGATCGTTGCCGGAATTGATATCTCAGACAAGGGAAACACCACATATCCGGTATTTACAGATATTAAGGCATGTCAGACAGAAGCAGATGTAGTCATTGATTTCTCTTCTGCAAAAGCCGCAGATGCACTTCTTGATTTCTGCGTAGAGCGCAATCTTCCTGTTGTACTCTGCACAACAGGACTTTCCGAAGAACAGCTTGCCAAAGTAGAAGAGACAGCGAAGAAGATTCCTGTCCTTAAATCTGCAAATATGTCTCTTGGAATCAACACTCTTCTTAAACTGATTCAGGAAGCGGCCAAAGTTCTGGCAACAGCAGGATTTGATATGGAGATCGTAGAGCGTCATCATCGTCTGAAACTGGATGCACCGAGCGGTACAGCACTGGCACTTGCAGACAGTCTCAATGAAGCTATGGATAATCAGTATCACTATGTCTATGACAGAAGCCAGAAGCGCGAGATGCGAGATGATAAGGAGATTGGCATCTCTGCAGTTCGCGGCGGAACGATCGTAGGAGACCACGAAGTGATCTTTGCCGGTCCGGATGAAGTGATCGAATTTAAGCATACAGCATACTCCAAGGCTGTTTTTGGGAAAGGTGCTGTAGAAGCAGCCAAATTCCTGGCAGGCAAGCCGGCAGGAAGATATGATATGGCTGATGTGATCGAGGGATAAAATAATAAAAATAATGGAAGTTATGAGGCGCAAACATCGTGTGGTGTTTGCGCTTTTTTGAATTATGAGAAATATTATTCCATTTTTTTCCAGAATAGGATTCTGAATTTCGGTAATATTATTGTCATAAGATAAAATCCATGGTAAAGGAGAATGACAGAATGAAAAAAACCAAAGGGATCCTGACAGGTACATTGCTTGTGAT
>CAKRTP010000209.1 GCA_934402155.1 uncultured Blautia sp.
GACGCACAGATGCCGGGCTCCCATATTCACATTCTGGAGGCCATGGACATTGCCGGCGGTGCCTGCGACGGCATCTTTGATCCAACCCGTGGCTATGTCATGAGAGGCGGTCGTGAAATGGAAAACCATTTCGAATGCCTCTGGGATCTGTTCCGCAGTATTCCTTCCATCGAAACACCAGGTGTTTCCGTGCTGGATGAGTACTACTGGCTGAACAAACATGATCCAAACTACTCTCTCTGCCGTGCGACTGTAAACCGCGGAGAGGACGCTCACACAGATGGTAAATTTAACCTCAGCCAGAAAGGCTGCATGGAAATCATGAAACTCTTCATGACAAAAGACGAAGACCTCTACGATAAGACCATCGAAGATGTTTTCGACGACGAAGTATTTAATTCCACTTTCTGGCTGTACTGGAGAACCATGTTTGCATTTGAAAACTGGCACAGTGCCCTTGAGATGAAGCTTTATTTCCAGCGTTTCATCCATCACATTGCGGGACTTCCGGATTTCAGTGCACTGAAATTCACCAAATACAATCAGTATGATTCTCTGATTCTTCCTATGCAGAAATATCTGGAAGATGCTGGTGTTGATTTCCAGTTCAACACAGAAGTTACCAATGTTATCTTTGATTTCAAGGATGACAAGAAGATTGCCTCTGCAATCGAATGCAAGGTAAATGGTGTGGAAAAAGGCATTGTCCTTACCGAAAACGACCTCGTATTTGTTACCAACGGAAGCTGTACAGAAGGCACGATCTATGGTGATCAGAACCATGCACCAAACGGTGATGCCGAGGTTCGTACAAGCGGCTGCTGGTCCCTCTGGAAAAATATCGCAGCACAGGATCCGTCTTTTGGACATCCGGAGAAATTCTGCTCCGATATCAGCAAAACCAACTGGGAATCTGCAACTGTCACAACTCTGGATGACAAGATCATTCCATATATCACCGACATCTGCAAACGTGATCCTCGTACAGGCAAGGTTGTTACAGGCGGTATCGTAAGCTGCCAGGATTCAAAATGGCTCTTAAGCTGGACCATCAACCGCCAGGGACAGTTCAAGGATCAGGACAAAGATAAAGTCTGCGTATGGGTTTACGGTCTGTTTACAGATGTTCCTGGAGACTATATCAAGAAGCCTATGAAAGACTGTACCGGTAAAGAGATCACTGCAGAGTGGCTGTACCATCTCGGTGTTCCAAAGGACCAGATCGATGAACTTGCCGAGCACAGTGCAGTGTGCGTACCGACCATGATGCCGTATATCACCGCATTCTTCATGCCAAGAACCAAGGGTGACCGCCCGGACGTAATCCCGGATGGCTGTGTAAACTTCGCTTTCCTCGGTCAGTTTGCAGATACCCCTCGTGACACTGTATTCACCACAGAATACTCTGTCAGAACCGCCATGGAGGCTGTTTACGGACTTCTCGGTGTTGACCGTGGTGTACCGGAAGTATGGGGAAGCGTTTACGATATCCGTGAGCTCTTAAGCAGCAGCGTCAAACTGATGGACGGCAAATCACCTCTGGAAATCGATATTCCAGGTGCCGGAATCATCAAAAAACCTCTACTCCACTTCATCAAGGGAACTGTGATCGAGAAAGTCCTGAGAGATTATGATGTGCTGAGAGATGATATGTGATCCGAAAAAATTGAAAAAATGCAATATTTCTATAATATTTGTTACTGTATCTAAGAGTTATCTATGATATCTTAAGAATACACATATTCAAAAAATCCTGGGACAGGTCAGAAGGCCTGCTCCAGGATTTTTAATATTACTTATGTCTATCTTTTAT
Source organism: uncultured Blautia sp. (assembly GCA_934402155.1). Lineage (GTDB taxonomy): Bacteria > Bacillota > Clostridia > Lachnospirales > Lachnospiraceae > Blautia_A. Next base: position 1,814 of record CAKRTP010000209.1, read on the forward strand.
TTTAGAGATTATAGCAGAAAATTTTTCACCTTCCATTCCGAAATTTTCACGCTCTTTCTTTCGGGATGTGCGGTTTTTGTTTATGTAAGATTTAAAGGCATATTTTGTTTCAGCCCAGAAGGTCAGTAAAGAAACACCATTTTCTCTGTCGTGTTTTGAGGGAAACAGCACATACAGCAAAAGTGTAATCAACACACCTCCACCAGTATCAAGGATGCGGGCTATTGTGTATGGGAGTACCCGCTCCGTACCTACTGTATAGAT
>CAKRTP010000210.1 GCA_934402155.1 uncultured Blautia sp.
ATGGGAAAGGCATCTTTCCTTTCCAGAGAGATTCCCGTGACTGGTGAGATCCGGGAAGTGATAAACGAAGAGTTCACATTTAATAATGAGGCTTATAAGGCAAGCTGTCTGACAATAGGAAATCCACATTGTATCATTTTTATGGATCAGGTAAGTGCAAAACAGGTAAAAGAACTTGGACCGTATGTGGAAAACGCGGATGAATTTCCGGAAAGAATAAATCTTCAGATCTGCCGCAAGATCGACACGGGAAATATCGACATGGAAATCTGGGAACGTGGTTCAGGCTATACCAAAGCATCCGGAACTGGAAGCTGCGCTGCAGCGGTGGCAGCATATAAACTGGGACTGACCGAAAACAGAGTTAATGTTAATCAGCCCGGTGGTATGATCCAGATTGATATTCATGAAGATGGAACCATTTATATGACAGGAAGTGTGGGATATGTTGCAGATATGAGTGTGGCAGAGAGCTTTTTCTCATAAAATATAAAAAATATTTATTATCAGAGTAAAAAAGATGAATATGTAAATCAGGGAGGGAAACGGCAAAGGCTGTTTCCTTTCTTTTTCAGTTATGATAATATATATTCAAAAAATATTGAAACATATGAAAGTGAGGTCGGAATTTTTTATGGATATTACAATGCTGGGAACAGGAAATGCAATGGTCACAGAGTGTTATAATACATGTTTTGTACTGAGAGATGGGGACAGGCACCTGCTGGTTGACGGCGGTGGTGGAAACACTCTGCTCGCACAGCTGAAACATGCCGGATTTGACTGGATGGATATGCGTGAGATTTTTGTAACACACAAACATGTGGATCATATCATGGGAATCGTCTGGATGATCCGAATGATCTGTCAGCACATGAAACAGGGACAGTATGAAGGAGAGGCAACTATTTACGGACATGAGGAAGTGATCCGCATCCTCAAAGAGATGGCAGAGATGCTCTATCCGAAGAAACAGACCTGCTATATCGGAGACCGTCTGCATCTTGTAGTTGTGGAGGATGGAGAAGAAAGAACCCTTATGGGACATAAGACGACATTTTTTGACATTCAGTCTACCAAGGCAAAACAGTTTGGTTTCTGCATGGATATGGGCAACGGAGAGAAATTTACCTGCTGCGGTGATGAGCCATACAATGAATGCGAGAAAAAATATGCCGAAAACAGCAAATGGCTTCTTCATGAGGCATTTTGTCTCTTTGATCAGGCAGACAGATTCCATCCATATGAGAAACATCACTCCACAGCAAAAGATGCCAGCGAACTGGCAGAGCAGCTTGGTGTACAGAATCTGATCCTCTACCATACAGAGGACAAAAATATCACCCGCCGCAAAGAACTTTACACAGAAGAAGGAAAGAAATACTTCCACGGAAATCTCTTTGTTCCGGAGGATCTGGAGAGAATTGAGTTATAATTTGTTGATTAAGATATAAGATAGTAAATATAAGTCCTCATTATACATATAAACATTGGAAAGTTTTATGTATGATGAGGACTTGTTTGTTTTATTTATCCCTGTAATGCGAACCACACTGAGCAATCAAAATCATATCATTATGAATCCGATAAACAATCCGGTTATTATCATCAATTCTCCGACTCCAGTAACCAGTAAGATCACCAACGAGTGGTTCAGGCTTACCAATACCGCTGTATCCATTGCGGTCAATATCTTTCAGTAATTTAAGAATGCGTTTAAGCGTCTTTTTATCTTGCGTAGTCCAATATTCAAAATCCTGCCATGCTTCATCAGACCATGCTTTTATCATCCATATTTACCTCATGTATTGTACCGCCGGTGGTTTCAAGTTGTTCTATTGATTTCTTAAGTCGTGCAATATTTGCAGGACTGTAGAATGGATCGTTGTCAGCTGTGATCTCAAATGGGATTCTGCGTTCACGAACTGCTTTTTTTGCGAAGACACAGAATGCTGTTGTCATACTCATGCCAATGTCAGAACAAAAGGCTTCAAACTGTTTCTTC
>CAKRTP010000211.1 GCA_934402155.1 uncultured Blautia sp.
GCAATATTTATGCTGGATGTGGTCTTTGCCACACCTCCCTTAAGGTTGATGATTGATATTGTTCTCATGTATATTCCTCCTTGTGTTAATTATGTATTCTGTGCCGGTGGGCGGCTTTATCAGCTCTGATCATCCAGGGCTCTTTGCCGCCGATCGGCTCCGAATCGTATAGTATTTTCCCGCTATCATCGCGGTAATAGGTGTAGGCAGCTCCGTCTCTAGTTATTGTTCCCAGGAACTCCATTGTCCGCGGGTCCTGTTCCGGTCGCAGACTCCACCCTTTGCCCCATAATTCGGCTGTATTCATGTTTTTTCATCTCCTCCTGCATCCACGCGGAATAACTGTGTTTCTCTGATCTTGCGGTGATTTCGTGTGGTTCCGGAAGGGCATGTACCAGACGATAGATCTCTTTCCACTGATCTGCGTTCTTGATCGGCTGTTTCTTGGCATCGAGATATCCGGATCCGGCTATTTCTTCCAGCTTCAGAAGGCGACTGGCCACGTAGTCATCCTGTGTATGGATACAGATCTGAGAAGGAACGGTCATGCGAAAAAGAGCTTCGATGAGAGTCTGCAGTGTAGTCTGATGGTATGTTCCGTTCGCGTTCGCGAAGGATTCTTTCGTTTTTTCCTCGCCATGAACGGTCGTAGCGAGGACGTATCCACATTTTCTCTGTCGTTTTCCCTGGAAGGCGGAATCTGTTTCCAGGTATATATCTACTTTCCACATATTTGTTCCTTTCAAATTTGTAGCCTCTCTATATCTGCACCAACCCATCCTGTTTTGTTTTTTGGATTGAGGCGAATCATGGTGTATCTTCTGTATCTGTATCCTGTTTTTGGATTAGTTCCTTCGACTGCATTGACTATGTAATATCCTTTTTTTGGTTTCGGATCTCTTTGCCAACGCACCAGGTCTTTTATGTCCGGATCAGGAAGAGGCATATTACGGCTTGTGTTGTAGCTCGCTTCTGCAATTCTGGGTTTCGCAAGACTTCCATCTTTCTTGGTTTCTCTTGTGTGTTCATCCTTCGTTACATAGTTACTCAATAACGTGAAGTCCTCATCGTAGAATTTGCTATCTTTGATTCTGGTGTTCCATGTCCCGCCTTTTTTCCAGGCTTTCATAAGGATTGCAGGGGTATCTTCGATTGCATTGATCACAAGATGGATATGCCACTTTCCTCTGGTTCCTTTTTCTATGTTCCGAATCCAAAAGAGTTCTCTCCCTCTTTTTTTATATTCCCGCCTTACGATCTTCATGGCTTTGCCGAAATCATCGACGGCTGCTTTCATGCTGGCCGGTCTGTTCTCTGGAAGGTAACTCCAAGTTGCCCATATATCATCCATCGAAAAATATTCCAGCATTCTCTGTCTGGCTCTTCTTGCTTTATTCAGAGAATTAATTTTTTGCATATCTTCTTTGGTGGGTTTCTTTTTCTTTTTTCTCTTCTTTCCCGGAGCACCATAGTTTCCATCATGGAACTCTATCCTGTCTATTACATCTCCATCTCTGAATCTGTACTCTTTTCTTCTCACAGCCATCTCTTTTGGTCCTAACTTTAATATCTTTATCGGGGTCTAAAAAGGGACGTTTGCCCTTGAAAAAAAGTCAAAAATATAGCAGGTAGTCCCTGCCTGTATATTGACGTACAGGTGCTGTGTGGGTATAATAATCCTTAAGATGATTCACACAGCACCTTGTGTACTGGCTCATGTTCCCGCATGAGCCTTTTATTTTGTTTTTATGTATTCATTATGGATACACAGCATTTTTGTCCGCTCCATGAGGTACCGTGTTATCCGCTTTGTCTCGTCGTCACTTATTTTTTCAAGTGCCGCTTTTGCCGCTGTCAGGGCGATGATGGCAAAAGGAATGTCTCCCTGTGCTATGTTACCAGTACATTTGCGGATTTCGTCCGCAAATTCCTGGCTTCTTTCTGTCAGAACCTTGTTGTATCGCTCCGGATCAG
>CAKRTP010000212.1 GCA_934402155.1 uncultured Blautia sp.
CCGTACTGATGGATGCCTGCAGAAAATACGGCATCAAACGGTATCATCAGGTTTCTACGGATGAAGTGTATGGCGACCTGCCGCTTGACCGTCCTGATCTGTTCTTCACGGAGGAAACGCCGATTCATACGTCCAGCCCGTATTCTTCTTCCAAGGCAGGCGCAGATCTGCTCGTGCTGGCGTATCATCGCACATACGGTCTGCCGGTAACGATCTCCCGCTGCTCAAATAACTATGGTCCGTATCACTTCCCGGAGAAGCTGATTCCGCTGATGATTGCCAACGCGCTGGCGGATAAGCCGTTGCCGGTGTATGGAACGGGTGAGAATGTCCGCGATTGGCTGTATGTGGAAGACCATTGCCGTGCAATTGATCTCATTATCCATAATGGACGTGTGGGAGAAGTGTACAATGTCGGTGGTCACAACGAGATGAAGAACATTGACATCGTCAAGATCATCTGCAAGGAACTTGGCAAATCGGAAAGCCTGATTACCTATGTCGGCGATCGCAAGGGACATGACCTGCGCTATGCCATTGATCCGACGAAGATCCACAACGAGCTGGGCTGGCTGCCGGAAACGAAGTTTGCCGATGGCATCAAAAAGACGATCCAGTGGTATCTAGACAACCAGGAGTGGTGGAAGACCATCATTTCCGGCGAGTATCAGAACTATTACGAAAAAATGTATGGAAATAGGTGAGCATGTGAAAGTATTTGTGACCGGTGTCGGAGGACAACTTGGGCACGATGTGATGAATGAACTGGCTGCACGGGGAATTTCTGGCATTGGGAGCGATATTGCGTCGATATACAGTGGTATCCATGATGGTAGTCCGGTGTGTAAAATGCCCTATATCTCCATGGATATTACGAACCATGCAGAGGTTACTCGCGTCCTGAATGAAGTGAAGCCGGATGTAGTGGTTCATTGCGCGGCGTGGACGGATGTGGATGCCGCTGAGGAACCGGAAAATACAGCTAAGGTTCGAGCAATCAACGCGGAGGGAACTCAGTATATTGCGTTAGCTTGTAAAGAACTGGATGCAAAGATGGTCTATATCAGTACGGATTATGTGTTTGGCGGACGCGGCGAAAAGCCATGGCAGCCGGATTGCAAAGCGTATAGACCCTTGAACGTTTACGGTCAGACGAAACTGGAAGGCGAGCTGGCAGTATCCCAAACACTTGAGAAGTACTTCATTATCCGTATCGCATGGGGCTTTGGACTGAATGGTAAGAATTTCATCCGGACGATGCTCAATCTGGGAAAGAAGAACGATACGTTGTCGGTGGTCTGCGATCAGATCGGTACGCCAACCTATACGCTTGACTTTGCACGCCTGATCGTTGATATGATCGAAACAGAGAAATACGGCTATTATCACGCGACCAATGAGGGCGGATATATCAGCTGGTATGAATTTGCCTGTGAGATTTTCCGTCAGGCGGGCATGGATGTGACGGTCGTTCCAGTAACGACGGCTGAGTACGGCGTATCCAAAGCGGCGCGTCCTTTTAACAGTCGTCTGGATAAGAGCAAGCTGATTCAGAATGGCTTTAAGCCCCTCCCTGATTGGAAGGATGCGCTGAGCAGATATCTGCAAGCGCTGAAAAGCCAATAGAAAAGTGAATGGGCTGGCGTGTAGAGCGTGAAAAGTCAGGTACATATTGAAAAACATGAGATATGCGGCTTGATAAGGTGATATGTGGTCGGGCTTTGGACATCAGCTCAAAATGGAATAGTCAGTTTTCTGGAATGGATGCTTCCTTGATTTAGAGGGAGGCATCCATTTTATTTATGCAAATCCGCATGCGGTTAATGCTGACGGTACCGTCAAGTATTATGCGCAAATTCATTTACAAGTCTGGCAGAACTCATACTAATCTCATTCTAAAAAGCAATCAAAGATCCACTTTTGTCCTGTAATACTTTTGATCATATCATTTGTTACTA
>CAKRTP010000213.1 GCA_934402155.1 uncultured Blautia sp.
GTTACCTCGCCCCACCTGCCGGTTGCGAGATTCGCAAGGCCAACCGCCCCGGCGGCCATCAGGCCGAGACCGAGGGGGATGTTGGTCCCAGTAAAGAACAGTATCGCGCCCAACGCCAGCAGCGCACCGCTGAGAATGGCGGTCAGGCGGTTGAGCTCCCTCTGGTATTCCTCGGATTTGAGTCCATCCAGGCCGGAAAAGTCGGCGCCGACACCGCCGCCACCCCCTCCGCCGCCGGAATCCCCGCTGGAGTTCAGTTTGTTGATCTGGTCGAAGCTGGCCAGCTGCTTTTCCGCTTTCTTCGCCGCAGCTCCAACGCCGGAAATTGCCGCCGCCTGCTTATTCATCGCCTCGGCGGACTTGGCGCTTCCCAGCAGTGTCCCGCCAAAGAGCAGCGATACGAAATTCCCGACGACCTGTGCAATGGCCGTCAGGATCCGCAGCAGCGATACCGCCCATGGGATGATCTGCGCCGCCAGCGGCTGGAACGCCGTGATCAGCGTCCCCTTCAGCTTTGCCAGCTCCGCACGGTATTCCTGGTTGGTATTCAGCAGCTCCCCAAAATACGATACGGCACTGCGCAGTGCGGAGGAGAGCAGATTATACACCAGCACAGACTTCCCGATCTGGAGCATCCGCTTCTGAAAGCGCTCTGCGGACGTTGCCGCCCTGTCCAGCTGCTTGCGCACCGCGTCGCCGACCTTGGCCTGCTCTTCCTGCGCGGCAAGGCTCTGCGCCTTTTCTTTCGACGCTGCCAGGTTAGCGGTCATGTGGTCGATCTCCTCAGCTACCGCCGTGTATTTGGCGTGCAGCCGGTCAGCGTCGGCGTCCTGCGCTTTCAGGATGGGGCGCTGCAATTCAAGCTCTCTGGTGATGGCCGCTTGGCGGCTTGCCGCGCGGCCATAGTCGGCTGCGGAGGTGCTATCATTTGCCATAACGCAGCTCAGCTCGTTATATTCCCGTTTCAGCGCCTTGATCTTATCGCTGGTGGACTTGGCGGCATTCATGGCGTCTTCCAGCTTCGCTTCAATGCCGGATTTCTCGCTCACCTTTTCGGCAAGCTTTTTTTCTGTCTTTTCGATGTCCCTACGGGTCGCCTCCAGCTCCTTGGCAATATGCTTCCTATCGCCCAGGATGGAGATCACCACAGATCCATCTTCCATGTTTATCCCCCCTTACGTCCATTCCGCCAGCAGCGCATCATCTGCGGCAGTGTAGCTGTCATGGAGATCGACGATATCCCGGTTTTTTTGATACCATTCCTTCTCCGCCGCGTCCAAGGGTTTCCCCTTGGACCGCTTTTCCCGGATCTTTAGGATTTGCGCAAACAGGCAATCCCCGATCTCCATGTACGCAGAAAGAAATGTCCACCAATGCAGGCCGCCGGTGTTGGTCACAGGGTCGTAACGGATGGACCGCACATCCTGGCCGATCGTTTTACTGACCGGCGAAATGATGTACTTCATGTCCTGTTTCCAGGACATCAGCGTCGGGCCGCCGCTGTCACGGTTGTTCCCGTAACCGATAAACTCATAGCAGCGCTCCATCGCTTCCTGGTAGCTCCGCACCGGGATTTTCTCAAAATCCACATAAAACACCCTCAGCGCGCAGAAATACTTTTCCGCGTCCTGAAATTCTTCGCTGCCCAGGATGTTGATCACGTCGACCACTGCCCGCCAGTCATAGCGGATCTCATAGCTCTGTCCGCCGACCTCCAGCGCAGTGGGAAGGGACAGGCAATCCATCATACATTACCGTACTTCTTTTCGTACTTGCTTACGTACGCCTGGAGCTTCGGGGAGATATCGACCTTGGCAGATGCCGCCTTGTCGACCTCATCGATGATGGACATCAGGAAATTGGTGATCACAGGGGTACCCAGGTCAGTGACCGACCACAGGTTCACCCGCCCGAAGAAATTCTGGCAGGTCCC
>CAKRTP010000214.1 GCA_934402155.1 uncultured Blautia sp.
TGTACCAAGATCGCACGGCTGTCCGCCGCCTTCCGGATAAAAGGCTGTCTGATCCAGAACGATCTCATATCCCTGATCAGTTTCTCTGCATTCCAGAACTTTTGCAGTAAATTCCCTCTGATATACGTCTTCATAATACAGCTTTCTTGTCTCGCTCATGTTGTCGTATCCTTCTTTCTGTGAATTTTAACAGGAAAATCCCTGATTTTCTGTCATTTAGTATAGCACAGCTTTGCCTCTCTGAACAGAAAAAAAGACAGGCGCGCTCAATGCTTACGCCTGTCTTTTTTTGGGGAAGTTTTATCAGAATACAAGACTATACTTGTCAACACTGATCTCAGCTTTACCTTCTGCAGCAAAAGTGATCTGATCTGCGTTCTGCGGGGTAAACAGAACCATTGTCGCAGTCTGGCTTCCATCATTGATAAAGATTTCAACACTGAATCTGTCCATCAGGATTCTCAGTGTCACCTCTCCATCTACCGGTTTCACCTGAATATCCCTGCTGTGGAGGATGTCGTAGAGATATCCGCTTCTGCTTCTGTCAATATTCAGAATTTCTTTTGCCGGATCATAGGTAATATATGAGGAATAGGTATCATCTGCTGCAAGTTTGATCGTAAACTTGCTGAAATCATCGGTCACCTTCAGTTTCACGGTCATATCAAGAACGCGTCCTCTGATTCCATCAAGAGCTGTTTCTTCTGTGATCTCAACATTGTGGTGTTCAACCAGCCCTTCACGATAGTTCTCGATCTCTCTTATCGGCTGCTGGATCAGCTTTCCATTACGATAATTGATCTCTCTCGGAACTGTCAGCTGTCCGAAATATTTCACTCCATCCGGAACAAACTTGGAGTTCGGCCATGCCTGCATCCATGCGATCATGACACGACGGCCATCCGGAGTGAGCATACTCTGCGGAGCATAGAAATCAATTCCGCTGTCGAGAGGCTGTACATCCTCTCTTACAAATTTATGTGTTTCTTTGTCATAAGTTCCCGTCAGATAGATAACACTGTGTCCTACATGGAATTTGAGACCTTCCGGAAGCATTGCCATCGGACTGACCACAAGTACATGTTTACCGTCAACTTCATAGAAGTCCGGACATTCCCACATCTTGCCAAGTCTGGCATCGCTGTGATCCAGAACGGTTACATATTCCCATTTGAAAGCATCCGGGCTTCTGTAAAGAAGGATGCGGCTGTTTCCATCATCTGTCATATTGGAGATTACAGAATAAAAATATCCGTCATCTTCCTTCCAGATCTTAGGATCACGGAAATCTACTTTGCTTCCGCCTTCCGGAATATCATCTCCGGTAATGACCGGATTGTTTTCATATTTCTCATAATTGACACCATCACCTACAGCAATACACTGTGTCTGATGAGTCGGAAGTTCTCCGTTTGCCATCGGAGTGTCGCCTACGAAACCAACTCCTGTGTACATCAGAAGATGTCGTCCATCAGAAAGCTCCAGAGCACTTCCTGAAAAACATCCGAAATTATCATAGGATTCTTCCGGCGCCATAACTACCGGGAGTCTTTTCCATGTAAGCATATCCTTGCTGCTAAGATGTCCCCAGTGCATTGGACCCCATTCATTGGAATATGGATGGTACTGATAAAACAGATGGTATTCTCCATTGTAATAGGAAAATCCGTTTGGATCATTGATCCAGCCTGCACCACCAGTCACATGAAAAGAAGGACGTTCTTCCGGAGAAATTTTGCTCAACTGTTCCTGTTCAAATTCTCTAGCCTTCTGTAATTTCTCACTAATCATACATTCGTTCTCCTTATTATAAGTTTCCTGTTTCTGATCCAAGTAAGGTTTCAGCCTTTGATACCAGAAGATGCGATACCTTCTACATAGTATTTCTGCATGAAGATGAACATAATGATCATCGGGATC
>CAKRTP010000215.1 GCA_934402155.1 uncultured Blautia sp.
TACTCTTGGTATTTATTTTATACATGAATTATTTATCAAGGCCACACAAGGCTATATAAAAAGCTTTCAATTTTTCTGCAACATCCCATGCACCATGCTCTATGCGTTATTGATTCTTTTTATAAGTCTGGGCATCACTCTTATAATGAAAAAAATACCTGTATTAAGACAACTGGTTTAAATCTCTCAGCCCTGTAGTTTCTTCAGACATCTGATATGTCTGAAGAAACATCATAGCAGCTTTATACCTTTATGGTTATGAATAACAGAATAAATTTATAAGGAGTTATGAAAATGCAGTTACAAAATGGAAGACCTGCAAATACAGCAGGCAGACTCGACAAAGAAATCCGCGTATATGATTTTTTGGATAAGCTCAAAATTGATTACCAGCGCGTAGACCACGAAGCCGCCATGACCATGGAAGCCTGTGAAGAAATTGACCGCACCCTTGGTGACGACACCACAATCTGCAAAAACTTATTTCTGTGCAATCGCCAGGAGACAAATTTTTACCTGCTTCTGATGCCCGGCAGCAAACCTTTTAAAACCAAAGATCTCTCCGCACAGATCGGTTCTTCCAGATTATCCTTTGCCAAACCGGAATACATGGAAAAATATCTTGATATCACTCCGGGATCTGTCAGTGTAATGGGATTAATGAACGATCCCGAAAAAAAAGTACAGCTTCTGATCGATAAAGATATTATGAAAGAACCTTATTTCGGATGTCATCCTTGCATAAATACCTCAAGTCTCAAATTCACAACAGAAGATCTTACCAAAAAAATCATCCCGGCACTCGGACACGATCCCATCACGGTAAATCTGCCGATTCCGGAAACACAGCACTAAGTCATTCTAAATACTAACCAAAAGGGATCTTCTTTTATGAAAAAACAACTGAATTATTCAAAATTATTTCAGGAAACTCTGATTCTGACAGCAGCCATCGCACTTATCGCTGCTGCCGTATACTTTTTTCTGGTTCCAAGCCATACCTCTGTCAGCAGCATCTCAGGTCTCGGAATCGTACTGTCCAACTTTGTACCGCTTCCTTTGTCCTCAATCACCATGATCCTGAATGTTGTACTGCTGATCATCGGTTTTATCACCTGTGGAAGAGAATTCGGTGTAAAAACTGTTTATACCAGCATCATGCTTCCTCTGTTTCTTGGTCTGTTTGAGAAACTTTTCCCGGACTTTGGCTCCATGACAAACAGCCAGGAGCTGGATGTTCTCTGTTATACTCTGGTTGTCAGCGTAGGTCTGAGTATTCTTTTTAACAGAAATGCATCGTCCGGCGGTCTGGATATCGTTGCCAAGATCATGAACAAATATCTTCATATGGATCTCGGAAAAGCAATGTCTCTCTCTGGCATGTGCGTTGCACTTTCTGCTGCACTTGTCTATGACAAAAAGACCGTCGTTCTGAGTGTCCTTGGTACCTATTTCAATGGTATTGTGCTGGATCATTTTATTTTTGACCATAATATCAAAAGACGTGTATGCATCATTACCCAGAAAGAAGAAGAACTCCGAAATTTTATCATTCATGATCTTCACAGCGGAGCAACCATCTATGAGGCAGTCGGGGCATACAACATGCAAAAACGAAATGAAATCATCACTATCGTTGATAAGACAGAATACCAGAAGCTTATGAACTATATAAATCACGAAGATCCTCTGGCATTTATCACTGTATATACAGTCTCCGATATGCGTTATCAGCCCAAAGTATAAGACCATCCGGCTGATAAGACAGGTAATTTCCTGTTTATATGCTACAAAAACCGCAGATTCCTGTATCTATCAGGTTTCTGCGGTTTTCTTATGAATTGATAAATCAGTATTTTTTACATGGAAATCCATCCAAAGGCATTTGCTACGGA
>CAKRTP010000216.1 GCA_934402155.1 uncultured Blautia sp.
CAGGGAACTGTCTATGTACACGACAACACTGCCGGAAATGAATTTATTAAGGAACTTGTCAGTCTTGTAGGAAGACATGGCTGTACCATGAATGAAATCCTGGATCTGTTCCATACTTATTCTGAGAATATCGTTACGGAAGAAATGGATAATGGTGAGTTCGACCGCCTGATCCGCTTTGCGGACGATCCGGATGATACTTATTATTACTGTTTCAAAGACGAGGGATGCCACATCATCTACCACCGTTTCCTTCCAGAAGACTATACAGATTTCGATTTTTGATAAGGAGGCTTTTTTATGTGTACCGCAGCAACTTACAAAACCAGAGATTTTTATTTCGGAAGAACTCTTGATTATGAATTTTCCTATGGGGATCAGATCACCATTTCTCCACGGAACTATCCTTTCCATTTCCGTCACATGGGAGTTATCGATCAGCATTTTGCGATCATCGGAATGGCTCATGTCGCCGAAAATTATCCTTTGTACTATGATGCCATCAACGAAAAGGGTCTTGGCATGGCAGGACTGAATTTTGTAGGAAATGCAGCCTATGCAGACGTAAGACCAGGTGCTGACAATGTCGCACAGTTTGAATTCATTCCATGGATTCTCTGCCAGTGTGCCTCTGTCAATGAAGCCCGCGCACTTCTGTCCGGAATGAACCTTGCCAACACACCATTCAGTGAACAGTTTCCTCTGGCACAGCTTCACTGGATCATTGCTGACAAAAACAGCTCCATCACTGTAGAGTCCATGTCCGACGGGCTTCACATTTATGACAATCCGGCAGGAGTCCTTACCAATAACCCGCCGTTTCCACAGCAGATGTTCCAGCTGAACAACTATATGCACCTGTCTCCAAAGCAGCCTGCAAATACATTTTCTGATGGTCTCGGTCTTGCTGCTTACAGCCGCGGCATGGGTGCTCTGGGACTTCCGGGTGACCTTTCTTCCGCATCCCGCTTCGTTCGTGTGGCTTTTACCAAAATGAATGCAAAATCCGGTGATTCCGAGTTTGAAAGCATCAGCCAGTTTTTCCATATTCTCGGCTCTGTCGATCAGCAGAGAGGCTGCTGTGAGGTCGCAGATGGCAAATACGAGATCACTCTCTATACCTCCTGCTGCAATACTGCAAAGGGAATTTATTACTATACTACCTACGAAAACCATCAGATCAGTGCAGTTGATATGCACAGAGAAAATCTGGACAGTGATCTCCTGATCTGTTATCCTGTTATCCAGGGCGAAAAAATCAATTTCCAGAATTAAAAAGCGAGGTATTCATATGAATCTTGGAAACTTAATGCAGTTAAAAAATTCCTGGGACACCTTTACCCGGAATCATCCCAAATTTCCTAAATTTCTTCAGGCCGCCGGATCTGCGATCCGACCTGATACGATCATCGAGATCAAAGTCACCACACCTGAGGGCAAAACTATCGAAACAAATCTTAAGGTCAGAGAATCTGATATCGAACTTGTAAGAAATCTTGCCGGAAGTGCAAAATAAGCCGCATCATCCAAAAAGACACCATTGGCTGTATCTTCATTTTATACATCCTTTGGTGTCTTTTTATCTCTTTATTCTGTATGATCTTATAGTCTTATCCGTTCTTCTTTGCTGTTTGCGATCCGAAAAGCTCTCGGTGTCATATGGTAATGTTCTTTAAAGACCCGGTGAAAATAACTGCCGTTCTCATAACCAACTGCCGTGATCACATCACTGACCGGCAGATCTGTCTCACACATCAGCTCTGCCGCTTTATTCAGGCGTTTACGCTGAAGCAGTTCCTTAAAATTAAATCCTGTATTTTTTCGGATCATTTTGCTCAGCACATGCATCGGAAGATGAAGTTTCTCGCAGAGTTCCGTAAGTGTGGCTGTCCT
>CAKRTP010000217.1 GCA_934402155.1 uncultured Blautia sp.
CTTTGGAATGGTACTCCTCCGATGACCAGGCCGGAGATTGAAAAGGTGATCAATACAAAGAAAAAACTTGCATCGACAACAATTCTGTCACTGCTGACCAGACTGGAGAGCAAAAATTTTGTGGAAGTGACGAAACAGGGAAAAATGAATCTGTATACACCGCTGGTTTCGCAGTCAGATTATCAGGCACATGAAAGTCAGAGTGTTCTTGAGAAGCTTTATGGGAATTCACTGAAAAAATTTGTAACATCACTTTATCATGGAAAGAAAATCAATTCAGAAGAAATCCAGGAACTAAGTGAGTTTCTCAAGGAACTGGAGGACAGGGAGGAATAGCGAATTATGGAAGTTTTTGTTCTGCATATTCTGAAACTGAACATTATTGCAGCAGTCGTAATCTTACTGGTCAAAGTGCTTGCGACTTTGTCTAAAGGGCAAGTATCGGCGAGATGGAAGTATTTTATCTGGCTGCTGATTGCGGTAAGCCTCTGTGTTCCGGTGCGCCTTCCGGCGAATTTGGCTTTGGTGAATTTTAAGGTACAGAGAAGCAGTCAACAGGATCCTCAGGAACTGAAGACAACAGATCACGCAGTCAGATCAGGGGAAAGTCAGAAGATAACAGAAACAGTGTCATCTTCGAACAGCAATAGAAAGAGCATGACCGAAATTCCGGAACAAAAAAGAACGGTCATGTGGGAGTCAGACAAATGGATGAGAAGTGGGGCTGTGATCTTCTGCTCTGTCTGGATGAGTGTGGCGGTACTTAAAATGGCAGGAGAATTACTGGCATATTATCTCTCCATGAAGAAACTGGAGCGTATGAGTCTGCCGGTGAGTAATCCGGTGAGTATTCAGATGTACAGAGAGGCATGTCGGAGAAGACATGTGCGCAGAATACCGGAACTCAGGCAGAACGCAGGACTTACCACACCGCTTCTTGCAGGTCTTTTTCATACCAGGTTGTATCTTCCGGCAGCCGGATATTCCGCAGAAGAAAGAAAACTTGTTTTTTATCATGAACTTACCCATTATTGTCACCGGGATCTCTGGTATAAGATGCTTCTTCGGATCTGTGCATCGATATACTGGTTCAACCCGTTTCTTCTTATCATGCTGAAAGAAGCGGATAAGGATATTGAGAATCTGTGTGATACTGCGGTGATTCATCGGGTGAACCAGAGCGACCACAGGCTTTACCGACAGCTGCTCCTTCGGACAGTTGCAATGGAAAACAGTATTCCGTATGTAACGGCAAGTCTTAATGACAGTGGAATGGTATTCAAAGACAGGATTCTGTATATGGTGAACATGCGGAAACTCCGCAGAGGAATCCTGCCGGGAATTCTTGTGACGGTGCTCCTTGCAGGCGGTAATCTTGTATTTAATGTTTCTGCCGGAACAGATACAGTCCCGGTCAGGATGGCGAAATCTGGCCAGGAAAAGAATGCAGCCTCAGAAGAAAAGAATACACCGGATTATGCACCATTTTCTGAAATGGTAAATATGCAGAAAATTGCAGGGACACAGAGCGAAGAGGGAATGACCGAGAAGGCAGATACAGAAGCTTCTGTAAATTCAGAGGAAAATGTAAGTGTGGAAACAAATCCTGACTTTGCTATGGAAAACAGTGGACAGATAAACGAAACGACAGATGATGGAAGTGATTCTGACAGCGACGGATCTGCATCCTATTATGAGAAGCTGCCGGAAGGTGTGCCATATACCAGTGGATTCAGTACTCCTTCCGGTGTGGCATCTATTGTAGCCTCAGGTGAAGGCGATGAGGAATCCAGAGTCCTTTATGATAACGGAGACGGAACTTATTCCGACGATTACGGATTCAAATACAGTTACCAGGGAGATGGAAACTGGGC
>CAKRTP010000218.1 GCA_934402155.1 uncultured Blautia sp.
GGACACAATTTCTTCGTATTCTTTAACGCAGAGACAGAGCAGGTAAATGTTGTTTACAAACGTAAAGGCAATACCTATGGTTTAATAGAGCCGGAGTTCTAAGTCTGAAGTGGAATCGAGGTTGGAGCACTTCGGAATATATTGAAGCACTTCAAAAACATTAAATAAAACGTAAACGCAGTCCCATCTCTCTTAGGAGGGATGGGACTTGTTGGTAAAAAGGGCTGCTGTGGACAGCAGCGAAAAGGGAAAGGAATCATGAATAACAAGAAAAACCTGAAAATGAAACCCGTAGGCAGCGAATATATGGAACAGTACAATGCCCTTCTCCGCTATGTGTTCCAGGTGACGGAACAGGAGCTGAGTTCCATCGGATGGCAGGAACGTGAGATCATCCGCGCCAAATTTCCAACCATGGAAAAGGCAGATGTGATCGGATGGTTTGATGACGACAATCTTGTTTCTCAGGTGGCGGTCTATCCTATGCAGACACGTATCTTTGGCAGAACCTATGCCATGGGCGGTCTTACCGGAGTCGGAACCTACCCGGAATACTCTAACATGGGGCTGATGCACAAGCTTCTTGAGCAGGCACTCAAGAACATGAAGGAGCGTGGCCAGGATATCTGCTATCTGTATCCATATTCCATTCCATATTATCGTCGCAAGGGCTGGGAGATCATCTCGGACAAAATCTCCTATGAGATCAAAGATTACCAGCTTCCGAAGAACCATCAGGTTCCGGGGGATGTACGCCGCGTCGATACCGAGGGCGAAGAACTGAAGGCAGCTTATAACCGTTATGCAATGCGGACACACGGTGCGATCCTCCGTGACGATCTGGCATGGAATGAGTACTGGCTGTGGGATTCTGATGATATTATGGCAGCTGTCTACTACAATGAGAACAATGAGCCGGACGGCTATGTGATCTACTGGATCGCGAAGGAAGTTTTTCATATCAAGGATATGATCTTTAATAATGAAGAGGCAAGGACAGGATTGTGGAATTTCGTCGCGGCACACTTTTCTATGATCAATCAGGTGGAGGGCGATACCTACACGGATGAACCTCTGGCATTTCTTCTTGAGGATGCGAGCATCAAGGAAGTGATCTCCCCATATTATATGGGAAGAATCGTGGATTTTGTCTCATTCATCGAGAAGTACCCGTTCAAACCGAGCGTTCTCGACCGTGAATGGAAGTTTAAGCTGATCGACCCGGTCATGGAATGCAATCAGGGCAATTTCAGCCTGACGATCTCCAGAGAGGGCTGCGGTCAGGTGGTCCGGATTATGGAACCATGCCAGGATGAGATAAACATCCAGACCATGACTACTATGCTGATGGGCTACAAACGCCCCGAATACCTCGCAAGGATCGGCAGGATCAAGGCCGCCGAGTGGACCATCGATATGCTCGAAGATGCCATCGAGCAGCAGACACCGTACATATCGGATTATTTCTAAGATTAATACTTTAATGAAAAAGATTACAGAATGAGCATTGAGAAGATGTAGTTCTGTGATCTTTTTTGTCTGGTAACCAGAATTGTTTCGGTTTGAAGAGTAAAATTTGTCGAACGATTTTTCTTGGAATTGTAAATGAAGTATGTTAATCTGAAAACATCTCATAAGATATTTCTGCTAAATTTCTTTTGCTTCTGTTCAGAAGCACTATTCCATGAATCTTGTTTATATTTTGATAAGAGGTTATTTGATGAAAACCAAACTGAAACAATATTTTCCAATGATACATACAAAAGAAGAAATCCTTCAGGAAATTGAA
>CAKRTP010000219.1 GCA_934402155.1 uncultured Blautia sp.
CTCGTCCCGGAAACAATATTCTCAGTAAGCTGATCCGCTGCCGCAAGGACACTGTAAACCATCGGGTTATCTGCGATTTTTGCAATCTTCTGGTGAAGTTCGCGATCCAGTTCACCCCGTATCTTTTCATCTTCTGCCGCGTCCAGACGTGCAAGGATCATCCATAATTCCGCGGCATCAAGCGGCGTGCACTTTCTGGCTGCAAGAATTGCCGCTTCTCTTTCCAGTGCCGCACGGAACTGCTGGTTCTGCCGCAGATATCCATTGTTCAGCTTAAATAATATAGATAATGGTCCGATCAGCCAGGTATCCAGATCCTCAGTAATATAATTCCCGCCTCCCGGTACCGATCTGACTATTCCAAGAAGTTCCAGTGCACGCAGTACTTCTCGTACTGCAGGTCTGGATACTCCCATAGTCTCTGCCATTGTCCGTTCTGCCGGAAGTGCATCTCCTGCTTTAAGTTTACCATTCTGAATATTCTCTATGATCTGATTTAAAATCCCGTTAAATGCCCGTTCATCTCCGATTTCTCTAAACATAACCTGTTTTTGCCTCCACCTCACTGCTGTCCGCATACGTTCCATTTATGGACAGCAACATTATTTTTATTTATTTTTACAATCTTTCTGGTATGACTGCACGATTTTGCCTATGGCTCTTTCGCTGCATTCTCTGCATTTTCATTATACCAGGAAGCAACCTGTTCTATTTCTCCTGTAGTACGATCCAGTCTCCATAATTCTGTATTATTCTCACCCTGCTCCGGACAAAATTGTACAAAAAATGTGATATTTCCCACTTCACTGTATCCCCCGCCCATATACAGGTTAATATTTCCAAGATTGAACTGTTCGACAGATCCGTCCTTCATATTCCTTCTATACAATATAGTACTTCCGTCCGCAATTTTCTTGTAATAAAGCCCTTCTCCTGCAACAATGGATCTGGCAGGATTTTCCTTCTCAAGGATCACCTGCTGATCTGCTTTTACATCATATCCGCAGGTTGTCCACTTATCTCCATCCTGATACATATAGCAGACTTTGCTTCCTACAAGCCCCAGAACAGTCCCTTTGATATTACTGTCCGCATGAATATTTTTGAATCCCGGTTCTGAGACATACCACTTCTTATCCTCGATACCGGTAGAAAGCCACACCCTGTCACTGCCATACCGAAAAACATAGCTTCCGCTTTCACTGTCTTCCATCGTAGACAGTGAAAGCTTTCTTCCGTCATAATTCAGTTTTCCATCTCCTGATGTATAATACAGACAGTTTTTGTAGATGCAGAACTTTGCATTTGGCTTTGCCGACTCCGTGAGTACCTTCTGATTTGCCCCATCCATATCCATGCAGATGATCTCGCTCGAGCCGTCAGACTGATCACTGGTCTTTCTCCAGTAAATTTTGTCCTGATAAACAGCCATGGTGTCTTTGTACTGTCCCGAGATACTGTGATACCCGTTCTTTATGACTTTGTTCACCGTATAAATTTCCCCGTTATATTCCCAGAAAGTATTGGACGAAACTGTTCTTTTTTCATCAGCTGCTGTTTCTCCGGATGAAGATGTGGGAACTTTTCCCCACACGCTTGTCTGTGCAGGCAGACAAATGCTCATGCATAATGCACAAACTACTGCAAGCTTCCTTTTTGAATTTTTCATACTAATCCTCCAACAGAATATAAGACCAGAAGCGCATCACTTCTGGTCTTATTATAACAGACACTGATAATACCAGCCACCAGAATCTGTCTTTTATTTTGTTTTTTTAGCT
>CAKRTP010000220.1 GCA_934402155.1 uncultured Blautia sp.
CCCGGAGATGATGACTGTATCACAACCGGTACACTTGCGGATCTTTTCTGTGAGGCCTGGGGAGATGGAGCCTCCTGGGAAAACCTGTATCAGGGAGGACCGCATGAGGCAAATTTCCTGAAACTGGACTGTTCCAGGATCCGCAGTACATTTGGCTGGAAACCGCACTGGCAGGTAAAGGAAGCCATCTCTCATACGGTAAAATGGTATCAGGCATGGCTTGACGGAGATGACATGGCTGCATTTACGGATCGTCAGATCGAGGAATATCTGACACAAAACAGATAGAAAAGGAAAAAATATGAAAAAGAATCGGGAAATTGTCTGCGGACTGACAGCGTGGATCCTGACAGCATGTTTTTTTCTGGGATGTCTTCTGATCCCGGGGCTTTCCACGCGGATCAGTGCACATGGAAATATCAACATTCTGGTTTATGGAATGACGCTTGTTCTGTTCTGCATTTTGTTTCTTGCAGGAATGGCATTGAGTACATTCCGGCAAAATTATAGTCAGGGTCTGACAGAAAGCCCTCTGTCAAAGAAAGCTGCTCTGGTGATCCTTCTTGGATCACAGCTTCCGTTCTGGATCGTGTGCGTGACGAGGGAGACGGAGCAGGTAGGAACGGTATCTATGAAATATGGATGGCATACACAGCCGCTGGCAGTGATGATCCTTTTGTTTCTTGCTGAGCTGGCAGTCTGTTTCTGGCTGTATGAGAATCTTTCTCTTACGGAAAAAAAGGGCGAATGGATCATCTGGCTTACCTATGCGGCACTTGTGGTTCTGATCTTTTACTGTATGTACACGCCGAATATCTACGGAAGAGGGGAGCAGGGTGACAATTATCACGCACATGCATACTTTAATTCCGTTTACAATGTGTATCAGGGAGTGCCGTATACGCATAATGTGACAAGTATCTACGGCCATTACGGACTGTTTTTCAAGATTCCGATGAAGCTGGTACATGGTGATTTCCGGGCCTTTGTGCTGATGATGGCAGGGCTTGGGGCACTGACTTATATCGGGGCATTTCTGGTGCTGCAGATGCTTGTCAGAAGCAGGCTTCTCAGAGTGATTGCAGCATTTGCACTTGCATTTCCTGTGCTTGGCATGCGCGGCGGATATTACTGGCAGGTGTGGCCGCACAGAGTGCTTTTTCCTGTGCTGCTGCTTCTCTACGGAACGGTGATCCTCAAGAAAAAACGGAGCAGTCTTCTGACCGCGGCTGGTGGATATCTGATCTGTCTTCTCGCGATCCTGTGGAATACGGAGACAGGGCTTCTTCTTACAGTATCCTGGGCGGGACTTTATATTTCAAGACTGCTCTCAAGAAAAAAATGGAAGATAAGGGAGCTGTTTTTTTCTATCGGTGCACAGGCAGCCGGCATGATCTTTGCCTTTGCGGGTGCTTATGGAATTGTAAATCTCTATAATCTTTCCAAACACAGTCCGATGAATTCAGTGAGAGATTTTCTGATCCCGCTGCTTTCTGACGGCTATATGACAGATACGCTTCATCTGGATCTTCCGACTTATCCGAGTGCTTACATGGCAGTGATCACACTGTTTCTGACCGGGGTGGCGATGGGGATCGCCGGATGGTTTGGTGACAGGGAGAAACGCCGCTGGGAGACAGATCTGATCTTTATGCTCAGCGTCGGGGCTCTTGGATGTCTTGTCTATTATATGAACCGGCCGTCGTATCACAACCTTGACTGTATCAGTATT
>CAKRTP010000221.1 GCA_934402155.1 uncultured Blautia sp.
GGAGTTCCGGTATGGAATGGTCTGACAAATGAATATCATCCGACACAGATGCTGGCCGATATGCTGACCATCCGTGAGCATTTTGGAGATCTTAAGGGACGTCGTCTGGTATACATGGGAGATGCCCGCTATAATATGGGTAATTCCCTGATGATCGCATGCTCCAAGCTGGGAATGCATTTTGTTGCCTGCACAACAAAGAAATACTTCCCGAACCAGGAACTTGTAGATCTGTGCAGAACATATGCAGAGGCTTCCGGCGGAAGCATTACTCTTACAGAGGATGTTGAGGCAGGAACCAAAGATGCAGATGTTATTTATACAGATGTATGGGTATCCATGGGTGAGCCGGATGAAGTATGGGAAGAGCGTATCAGAGAACTGACACCATATAAAGTAACGAAGGCAGTTATGAAAAATGCCGGAGAAAAGGCAATCTTTCTTCATTGTCTGCCTGCATTCCATGATCTTAAGACAAAGATTGGCAAGGAAATGGGCGAGAGATTTAATCTGACAGATATGGAAGTTACAGATGAAGTCTTTGAGTCTGAGCAGTCTCATGTGTTTGACGAAGCTGAAAACCGTATGCATACGATCAAGGCAGTTATGGTAGCTACTCTTGGAGAACCGGAGAACAAATGATAGATACTGTATATTCAAAAGAAACAATTTCAAATGAAATACACACAAAATGGGCGGGCAAAACCGTCCATTTTGCAAAAGAAACGGATTCTACAAATGAATGGTGCAAGCGTCTTTCAAAAGAAGGAGCAGAACACGGAACGCTGGCAGTCGCCGAATTTCAGTCTGCAGGTAAGGGGCGTCTTGGACGCCGCTGGACAGCTCCGGAGGGAAGTTCCATTATGATGTCGATCCTTCTGCGTCCTGATTTTGAGCCGCAGCATGCGTCCATGCTGACGCTTGTTATGGGACTGAGTGTAGCGCAGGCAGTAAAGGAACTGGATATAGAAGTTTCCATCAAATGGCCGAATGATGTTGTAGTCTCCCGCAAAAAAATCTGCGGAATTTTAACAGAAATGGGTCTCGAAAACGGAAAGATCCGGGAGGTAGTCATCGGTGATGGAATCAATGTAAATCTGGAAGAATTTCCGGATGAACTTAAGGATAAAGCAACTTCGCTCTATCTGGAAACCGGAAAAAAATATGACAGAAACTGTCTGATCGGTCTGATCATGGAAAAGTTTGAGAGGAACTATGAGAAGTTTACAGAAACCTGTGATCTGTCACCTTTGATCGATGATTATAATATAATGCTTGCGAACAGAAATCAGCCGGTACGGATCCTGGATAAGATAAATCCATATGAGGGGATTGCGATTGGCATTGACCGGGAGGGAGAGCTTTTGGTGCGGGTCGCAGATGGTGAGATTCGAAAGGTATGTTCCGGAGAGGTATCTGTGAGAGGTCTGTACAGTTATGTATAATTTACTATAGGTTAAGGAGTTTTTTATGTATCAGGAAAATGTTGTACTCTGCGGCGCCAGTGCCTATGAGCAGAAATATTATTTTAACCAGGATTTTGATTCGCTTCCGGAGGCAGTCAAACAGGAACTGCAGATCATGTGTGTGCTGTATACAGAAGATGTCGGAGGAATCCTGACACTGGAATTTGATGAGGCCGGAAATCTGCAGTTTAAGACAGAAGCAACGGATTCTGATTTCAGATATGATGAGATTGGAAGTGTTCTGAAGATCA
>CAKRTP010000222.1 GCA_934402155.1 uncultured Blautia sp.
CAGGTTCAAATTATTGAAAATAAATATTCAGAAGAAGATCTTCAGCTTGATTATCTTATCGCACATGAAGATGAAGATATTGAGGAAGATGTGGATATTGAAGACCAGGATGGAACTTCTGACGAAGACGAGGATTGGATGAAACAGTTAGGAATGTAATAGTTTTTCGATATAAATAGTAATAATTAAAAATAGTACAATAGAAAGAGAGAATATAAATGGGATACGGTAAAAAAAATACAATTAAAATTGATCCGCTTGCATATAATATTGGACTTATTGGAGAAAGTGGGATCGGAAAAGAACAGCCTGTATCAGAGCCGGTATTGACAGAATATGGATGGATGTCGATGGGATCAATTACAGTAGGAACTAAGGTGTATGGAGAGGACGGAAAGCTTTATACAGTAACCGGAGTCTTTCCACAGGGAGTTAAAGATATTTATAAAGTTACTTTCAGAGATGGTACTTCAACGAGGTGTGGTCTTGATCACTTGTGGAATGTGTCTACGACGAAACAAAGAGCTAATATGCGAAAATATAATGATAATAGATTTAAAATTCTTACACTTAGAGATATTATGAAGGATTATAAGCATATTACTTATGATGGAAAAGAAAAACATAAATACAGCGTTCCAATTAATAAGCCGATTGAATATAAAAATGATGAAACATTAGAGATTGATCCTTATATTTTAGGATTACTTATTGGTGATGGTGGATTTACAGAAAATTGTATTACATTTACAAATCCGGAAGAGGATTTAAGAAAAGAATTCGAAACTTATATTATTGAAGAAGGATTCGAGTATATGTATAACAAAAAACGTGAAGATGCTGGATTATGTCCTCAATATCGAGTTATTTCATTTGATGATGATGAAAATGAATTTACACGAAGAATTGACTATTTGGGATTAAAGGGATTAGATTCAAGAGGAAAATTTATTCCGATAGAATATCTGTATTCCTCAATAGAAGATCGCCGGAAATTACTTAGCGGAATTATCAACACTGATGGAACAGTACAAAATAAGATGTTTTCAGTTGCAACATATTCAGAACGCTTGTGTAACGATGTTGCTGAACTTGCTAGGAGTTTAGGATTTATAGCCACAGTTCATGAATATGACAGGACAAATGAGAACAGCACCCAAAAGTATGATAAGGAAATTGAATATCGTATTAATATTATTGGTGATTATTCAACTTTGCATTTATCTAAAAAACATAAAGAAAAAATTTCTGAAAGAAATGTTGAGTATGTAAAAACAATTACTAATATTGAATATGTCGGAAAAGAAGAAGCACAGTGTATTATGGTTGACAATCCAAATCATATGTATATTACAAAAAATTTTATAGTAACACATAATACAACCATCATCAAAGAGATGTGTGAAAAACTTGCTGGAGAAGACGGTTATATTTTTCTTGAATGTGGAAAAGAAGATGGAGCAGATGGAATTAATGGCATTAATTATTTGAATTGCCCTGCATGGTCTATGGAGTATGATGACGCAACAAATAGTATTGGATTTGAGGATTTTATTGATGATGTGGTAGAAAATAAAACTACTGAATATCCAGATCTTAGAACTGTAGTAGTCGATACCTACGATCAGCTTCTAGAAATATCAAAACCTGAAGTAATTAGAATGCATAATGCAGAAAATCCAGAAAAAC
>CAKRTP010000223.1 GCA_934402155.1 uncultured Blautia sp.
GCGCGTACTCTTGCGGACTATATCGGACGTGACGGGATCGAGGCAGATGCGGTGACGAAGTCAGGAAGTGACAGGAGTGCACGTTTTGAGGATCTTTCGAGAGGGCTTTATCTTGTGAGTGGGAAGGAGATCGAGGTGCAGGAGAACGGAAAGACCAGAATCTATACTCCGCAGGTTTCTCTGGTCGCACTTCCGGATTCCACGCAGGAAGATCCCTATAACATAGAAGTTTTTCTGAAATATGATGACAGGGAAAAGCCGGAAGATTCCAGGACGAGGGTTCATGTGCTGAAGGTCTGGAAGCAGGACAGAGAGGAAAACCGCCCGGCTTCTGTGCAGGTGGAGCTTCTTAGAACAGATTCAAAGGGAAAGACAACGGTTGTTGACAGGCAGATCCTGAATTCGGAGAATCAGTGGTCTTATACCTGGGAAGATCTCTCATCGCAGGTGCGCTGGAGTGTGACAGAGCAAAAAGTGCCGTCCGGCTATACGGTAAGTACCAGCCGGCAGGGAAGTACTGTTGTGCTGACCAATACGGCAAAGGAGCCGGGAGGATCCGGAGGAGATGACGGAAAGCCGTCGCAGAAACTTCCGCAGACAGGACAGCTCTGGTGGCCGGTTCCGCTTCTTATGCTGGCGGGTGTGATGTGTCTGCTGGCAGGTAAGGTACTGCGAAAATCCGGAGATAAAAAGAAGAAAAATGATGCGAGATAAGAGAAAGAATCGACTTGGAAGATTTTTTACAGGGGCAGGGCTGATCCTGGTGGCAGGGGCAGTGCTGCTTCTGATGTATAACCTGTGGGACAGCCGTCGTGCAGAGGAGAGTCAGGAGGAGATCCTGGCAGAATATCTGTCGGAAAACAAAAAAGCTTCAGAGGTTCCGTCGGATCCTGACGGGGAAGCGGCGGACAGTCAGGACATACCGGACTATATGCTGGACCCGGATATGGAGATGCCGGAGTTTACGCTGAGCAGTCTTGGTGACATATCATGTATCGGGATTCTGGAGATCCCGGCTCTTGATCTGAAATTACCGGTCATCAGCAGATGGAGTTACCCGGCTCTGAAGTTGGCACCCTGTCGTTATTCCGGGAGTGCGTACAAGGGAGATCTGGTGATCGCGGCTCATAATTATCAGTCTCATTTTGGCGGGCTTCGGACGCTTGCGCCGGGAAGTGAAGTGTTTTTTACAGATGCAGTGGGGAACAGATTTTCCTATTATGTGGCTGTGACGGAGGCACTGACTCCGTGGAGTGTGGAGGATATGACGAGCGGGGAGTGGCCGCTCAGTCTGTTTACCTGTACGCTGGACAGCCAGAACAGGGTTACCGTGCGCTGTGAATACAGCGAAGCATCTGAAAAACCGGATTTACAGGAATTTATTTCGTAAGATTTTTTTATGTCGAAAAAAGTCTTGACTGTGACGAAAAAGAGTTGTAGAATAACTTTGTTCTGTTAAAGGAATAAAGTATAAAACCAAATTCTGAGAAGGGAATCAGTAGGAACAGAGAATGTATGTCTACAGAGAGCCGCAGGGTGGTGCGATGCGGCGGCAGCACTGTTTTGAATATCATCCCTGAGAAGGAAGACCGAACGTTGTGTGATCAGTAGGTTTTCACGGAGGCTCCCCGTTACAGGAGACGCGTATGCCGGTACGTTGCAGAATCGTACTTGTTTCAAT
>CAKRTP010000224.1 GCA_934402155.1 uncultured Blautia sp.
TCCGGCTCCACTTCCAGAAGAGTTTCCAGGCGTCCGACTGTCTCCCTGAGTGCCTTGACTGTACGCAGATCTTCCAGATCCCCCACATAAGGAGATGGATAAAAACGATTATCCACACCAATGCAGAAAGAATTCTTGAGTTCTCCACCGATTGCAAGCACCTGACCCTGATATGGCGTGGAAACCATAAACGGAAGCGGTGCATATCCTCTTGAACGACGTATCATATAAGGTTTATTTTCATAAAAATCCATCACCGAATCATCCGCACGGATACGGATCTTGCGGTCATGAGACAACATACAGTCACAAAAACCTCTAAGCTCCGCCTCTGCCTCCTGATCATCACGGCAGATCGGTGCCCCGGAGGTATTTCCACTGGTCATCACCAGAAATTCCGGCATTTCGATTCCATCATCATACTGAAAAATCAGAAGCTGTACCGGTGCATAAGGCAGCATCACACCGATCTTCGGATTGCCCGGTGCCACGGACGGGCAGAGGATTTCTGCATCTTTTCTCCTGTTCAGAAGCAGGATCGGTTTCTGATGTCCATCCAGTATGCCTGCCTGTTCCTTTGTCACTTCACATTCTTTTGTGACTGCTTCCAGATTCTTTGCCATCACCGCAAATGGCTTCATCGGTCTTCGTTTCAGCTGCCGAAGCCGGCGGACTGCTTTCTCATCTGAAGCATCACAGCAGAGATGAAAACCTCCGATGCCTTTGATCGCGGCAATCCCGCCTCCCGCGATTGTTTTTCTGGTATAAGTGATTGCCTCCCGACCCCGCTCCTCTCGTCCGATCAGGTATACTTCCGGCCCGCATTCATTACAGCATACAGGCTGTGCATCGTATCTTCTGGTATTTGGATCATAGTATTCTTCCGCACAGTCCGGACACATTGGAAACTCTTTCATGCTGGTCCGTTCTCTGTCATATGGAAGAGAATCCAGGATCGTAAGTCTCGGTCCGCAGCAGGTACAGTTGATAAAAGGATGAAGATATCTCCGATTCTTCGGGTCAAACATCTCCTCCTTACATTCTTCACAGATCGCGATATCCGGTGAGACAAAAATCTCTCCCTTTGTCTTCTCACTTTCGATGATGTCAAACTGTGTATAACTCTCCGAATTTTCTACGTTTTCCACATTTATCTTCAGGATCGCCGCACGTTTCGGTGGACGATTCCGGATATCTGAAATAAATCCCTCTACATCTTCCTCCGGTCCCTGTGCATAAATTTCCACATAAGGACCCTTGTTGCAGACATTTCCGCGAATGCCCCGTTCTGCCGCATGACGGCTGACTGTCGGCCGGAATCCTACCCCCTGTACGATTCCGTAAACACGAATCTGTCTGGTGATCTCATTTATCATATGCTCACTCCCACCTGATATGTTTTTACTTTCCGACCAGTTTTCCGGACACTGCAAAATGCCTCATATTTACAAACATTCCTGCAAAATCCGGTGTCATCTGTTCCATGGAGCCATCCGCAAAAATGATATCAAAATCACCACTTCTTACCAGTTCTATATAGTCCTCTTCATCTCGAAGTGCCAGATCCCCATCCTTCAGAAGTTCCTTTTTCATTATGAACCAGCCTGCTGTCTGAACACTTTCTGCCCCTCTGTTCTGCAGTTCCCTGCGGACAGAATCTGC
>CAKRTP010000225.1 GCA_934402155.1 uncultured Blautia sp.
AACCCCTGAGAAGTCTGGAATTTAATAACTCCCTGTTTTGTAGAAGGTCCAAAAGAACTGTCAATTCCACTGTTCAGTGTTATATTATGTGCGTAAAGGCCAATTTGTAATACACCCACATAGAGATTATTAGCTCCTTCAGAAAGTACATGGGCGGCGCAGGCATTAGATGTGTTTGTTCCCCAGATGCCGTCAGCTGTAAGTCCGGCACCATATACAGAGTTCAGGGCAGACTGTATTGCCTTGATATATGCTGTTTTGCAGGCAGATCCCCAAATACCGTCTACTGTCAGACCAGCATTAAATTTGCTGTTCAGCGCATTCTGTGCTGTTTTTATCGGGGAAGAGCCTGTGGAGCCAGAATCCTTCCCAACATAATCCTGATGCATGTAACCAATACCGATTCCTGCCACTTTTACATGAACCCATACACCGGAACTTGTTCCATCCAGTTCTAACTTTGTTCCTTTGGACACCATACCCATAACAGTACCGCCTGGAGTCTGGCGTACATAAACGTCATCTCCTGTGCATACAGCGGTACCGGTTGTTACCCATGTAGATGGCGGTGTGATGTCTCCTCCGGAACCATTAATTGAGGTTACGATACTGTAATTTGGATGGGCAAATTTTGAGCCTGGAAGCTGGCTGTTGTACCTTGTTTTCTGGTAAACTCCAATTCCTTCAGCAACGACACCGCTTCCATCATTGGTATTACCTTCAATAGTTACAAATTTATCACCACTTACTGAAATTACCAGTCCTGTATGTGAAAACTCGGATCCATTATGATACATGAAAATGTCTCCGACTTTGGGGGAAGCATAATTGGTGAATAATCCTGCCAGTGTTGGAACATAAATATATGGCCAGTGTTTTAACAGTTTGGTTGCGGTGGCTTTTCCAAAAGCTTTCATAAATACCCAGCTTATAAAGCAGGCACACCATGCCTGACCCTGGTATTCCGGTGCAACATCCCGCCAATACTTTGTATAATTAGCGGTTCCTGCATTTGCGGTCTTGCTGTCAAGATTTGCATTCGATGCTTTCTCACGATAACCGATTTCAGTTTTGGCAATTTTTACAGCAGCCTGAATGGCCTCGGCAGCGGTAACCTTATAATTGGTGATGTGAGTTTTAAGAGCGTTATATACCATCTTCTGACGACTCTTATATGCTCCTACCTGATTTCCGGTATCTGTCTGGCAGGCTGCGTAGAGATGATCCAGAGTGTAAGGCTTTGTTGTTTTTGCCAAAATTCTTTTTACAGCAGAGGCTCCTCCCTGATGTCTGAAATTAGCACACATCATTTTAGCATCCATATTGGAAACCCCAAGTGCAGCTGCTTCCTTTACGTAAGCTTCCATCTGAGTATCCATAAGCTGATCCTGACAACGGCGGTCGACAGTGGAATTAATAATATTCACAATAGCTTTAGCCTTTGCAGAAGTTTTGGAAAGCCGGTAGTTTGACCAGTCTGTTTTGGCAAGATCTGCAGCAACACCGGCAGTATCATGTTTTTTAAATGTTGCAGCATCAGCCGCTTTGATATTGAGAAGAAGTGTCCGTGCTTCATTTCCATACCACTGTCCTGCGCCAATGGTAATTGCATGCTCTGAAGAGCTGTTTGTGTAGGCCTC
>CAKRTP010000226.1 GCA_934402155.1 uncultured Blautia sp.
TAAAACATCAGAACAGTCAAAGAGGTTCCTGCCAGAAGCGGCAGGAACCTCTTTTAAACTTATTTCTTTTTCCTGGGGTCTTTGTCCCGAAGACTGTCGATCATCTGCTCGATGATCGTTTTTTTCATGTAGACATCGAAGCTGAGCAGGCAGATGAAAGAAAATAATTTCAGAAAATCCTGTTCATCTTCCGGAGCATCTGAAAAAGTATTCTGAGCAGTCTGATAGTTTACAAGAAGTTCTTTTTTGAGGACTTCGATCTGTTCTTTCTCCATACTGAAAACTTCCTCATAGATGGAAGTCAGATCCAGAGTTTCCGCAGATTTAAAGTATTTATCAGTAATCGGATTCAGAAGCGTCTGAATATCATTGATAGAAAGAATATTCTTGAAATAGTAAATAAAAATCAAGACCAGCAGATGTTCTCTGGAATAACGTTTCTTCTCAGGAGCCGGAAGAAGGTTATTTTTGGCATAATTGTTGATCATAGTCTTGGTAAGGATCTTGTCATCCTGATAACGTTTTGAATGTGCGAGCTGTCCTTCCATGAAAGTTGTTACCTGATCCATATAAAGATCAATATTCGGGATGTCTTCGGGTTTAATGTAGCCAATTCCGGAAACCCAGTCCAGAATATGTTTGATCATAGTTTCATTATCTGTTGACATAAATACCACTTTCCTCTCTCTTATGCCCCTTATTATATAGTTTTAAATACTACTTGTAAATATTTTTCTAAAGGAATTTGTTATTTTGGCGGTAAGTACGGGGGGAAATCCCATAAAAATTCTTGAAAGCTCTGGAAAAATGGAGTTGGTTGGGATAGCCGACCTGCCTACTGATCTCGCCCACAGAAAGATCTGTGATCTTGAGAAGTTCGGCAGCTTTTTCCATACGGTACTGGATGAGAAATTCCTGTGGAGACTGTCCGAGGACATCACGGAAAACCTTGCCAAAATAACTTCGATCCAGATTGCAGCGGCGAGCCATGTCCTCGACCGTGATCGCACGGGAATAATTCTGGGCGATGAAGGTCACAGCTTCGTTCGTGTAAAACTGTGCACGTTTGCCTCCCTGGGTGTGCCGCCTGGAGGACGATCCGCTGACCAGTGCATCCATGATAAGATAAAGATGCCCGATCAGATGATAGGAAGATTCCTGAGCGTGTGTGGCAAGATACAGAATCTCATTTTTGAGCCGCTCCCCATCCTGTGGTGTGCGTGGAAGATAGACCGGAGAGTCAGAAGAAAGACCGGAGCCCTCCAGAATCTCCTTTGCCCGGAGTCCGCTGAATTCGATCCAGGCATATTCCCATGGGTCTTTGCGGTCGGCAAAATAAGTATTTACACAATCGGGCTCAATCAGAAATCCCATCCCGCCCTGAAGCTGGTATTCTGTAGACTGGGAATTTTCGTCATCGACCATTAAGGTTCCTTTACCTGAAATAACATAATGGAACAGGAAATGGTTTCGTACAAAAGGACCGTAGGAGTGTAGTGGAAGACACTGTTCATATCCATACTGGTAGAGTGTAAGATCCATAAAACGGTCATCTGAAAACATATGAAACAA
>CAKRTP010000227.1 GCA_934402155.1 uncultured Blautia sp.
TGATGATCATTAATTCGAATGAAGTACATTCAATCAATTCGCCGGAGGAAAATCATACAGCAGTGCTTCAGATTCCTTTGAAACAGTTCGAAGATTACTTTACCGCGCATCGTTTTATCCGGTTTGCCGGAAGTATTCCACAGCTGGATACAGAGTTATCAAGGCTGGTTCAGGAAATGTACCGCCTGTATATAAACAGAGGAACAGGATTTGAGTTCAAAATCCGTTCATTTTATTATGATGTATTGTATCTTCTGGTCAGGTATTATCGTCTGGATGAGGCAGGGGAGCAGGAAGTCCGACACAGTCGCCGTCTGGATGCACTTGCAAGGATCACTTCCTATATGAGAGAGCATTATCAGGAAGAACTTAAGCTGACAGAAGTGGCTGCTATGTTTGGATATTCGGATGCATATTTATCAAGAATGTTCCAGAAATATGCCAATGTCAATTTTAAGACATACCTTCAGGATATTCGTATGACCTACGCATACAGAGAACTTCTCAATACAGACAAGACGATCAGCCAGATCGCCCTGGATAACGGATTCAGCAGCAGTCGTGCATTTTCCAGGGAATTTCAGAAACGCTACGGTATTCTGCCAAGCGAACTTGGAAGAGCAAAATAATATCGAATGAAAGACAGGTGGTTTTAAACTGCCTGTTTTTTTGCTTTATAGGAAATTACTCCGTAATGTTCCAATAAAGTAAAAAACGCTCCGCATGTGAAAGGTCAAAAAAGTGCATCAAAAAGGACAAAAAATCCGGCGAAATAAAAAATGTCACATGGTATGATAAATCCATCATAACAAAGGGGGAACTTCAGGTGAAGATTCAGAATGTAGCAGATGACACATTTCGCAGATATGGTAAAGTACTGGAGGGGTATGACTTTACAGAACTTCTGAAAGAGATGAAACACACTCCGGTGCCGGAGAATGTTATTTATGTACCATCTGTAGAAGAGATGGAAGCATTACCGATAGCGAAAGAACTTCAGAACAAAGGATACGGCGGATTACCGATCGAGATTGGATACTGCAACGGTCATAATAAGAAATTAAATGGACTGGAATACCATCGCAGTTCAGAAATTAATGTGGCAGTTACAGATATGGTACTTCTTATCGGACATCAGCAGGATGTACAAAAAGATTTTACATATGATACATCCAGGGTAGAAGCATTTCTTGTTCCGGCAGGAACAGCGGTTGAGGTTTATGCAACAACACTTCATTATGCACCGTGCCATGTAAATGAAGCTGGTTTTCAGTGTGTCGTTGTATTACCAAAGGGAACAAATACTGAACTGACTTTTGATAAAGTGAACAAAGGTGAAGACAGACTTCTTACAGCTAAGAATAAATGGCTGATCGCACATGAGGAAGCAGATATTGAAGGTGCATTTAATGGACTGAAAGGTATAAATATTGAGATCGACTGATCCAAAAGTTGAAAAATAAACTAAAAACATTCTATATAATATGGAGGAATTTTTATCATGAACAATATCCCAGTAGTAAAACTTGGAATCATCG